>JBGPOI010000336.1:0-5789 GCA_041487975.1 Binatia bacterium
CCCTCCAATACCTCCTTCAGCCTCTGCTCGTTTGGCAAGTCGAACGCGCGCCGGTCGGCGTACCAATGGATCTGTGGATAGTTCGCGCCAATCACAACGGCGTCTGATGAGGTGTGCTCGCGTAAGAACTGCATTGCCTTAGTGAAGGAAGGATACCCCAGCGCGACCCTGTGCTGGAGGGTAGGACGGGTTGAGATGAAGTTCGCAGTAAAAATACCCACGAGTAGCAGGGTCAGAACCGCGGCGGACCGCCATGAAAACCGCACGGGGAAGGGCGACCTCACCAACCCTATGGCGGCTAGGGTTGCCATGAACGGCAAGAGAGACGTGACCTGACGCACTTCTTTGTACCGGTAGCAACTGAACCAGACGAGGATCCCGACACAGACGACAAGGCAGTGGAGGCCAAATCGCTCTCGTTTCCATACCGTCCAAACGACCCCAAGCAGAAGTAAAAGGGTCAGGACCGGCGAAAGCATCGCCGGTATATGGGTAAGGTAGAAGTCCCAGGGCATTGCTATGCCAGGCCTGTAGACTTGGAGCTGTGTCGCCGACTGTCTCACGCCGACCAGCGCGTTGCCAAAAGTGAGTTGCTGCCGGATCATCCACGGAAGCACGAGCACCAGCCCCGCCAAGGGACTGAGGAAGAAACTTGGACTCTGTATTCTCCGCCACACGTCTTGGTTCTGCGTACAGAGCGCCAGAATCAGGAACAACACGACGATGGGACCAAACAAGAGTGCCGTGTAGCGGGTCAAGAAGGCCAGTGCCCAGCAGAACCAACTCCAGAAAAAATAGCCCTGATGGCGATACAAGCCAAAATAGAAATACAGCCCGGCGCCGGCGAAGAACGCCATGAAAGGGATCTCGGTCAAGAAGAGCGGGGTAGACGTCCAGAACGACGGAGACATGCCTAAAAAGGCTGCGGCGACGAGTCCGGTCGTGCGGTCGAGTTCAGTCATAACGCACAGGTAAACGACCAAGAGTGCCAGCAGACCGAAAGCAAGGTTGGGAAGCTTGACGACGAGATCCTGGCCGCTGCCGCACAACAGCATACTGGCGGCCGCAGCCAGCGGGAGCACTGGCGGCCGCAGGAGATTGGGCTTTCCACTGATGGCAAACCCTTCTCCCCGCGTCACCGCCCGCCCCAGCGAAGCGTACTCGGCCTCATCCCACGTGAACATACCGTGAGAGTTCAATGTCATCGCGTACACCACGCCAAAGAAGATAAGCAGCAGCAGGATGGCGCCATGCTGGATAACGATGGCCTGGCAGGCAGAACCCAGCGCGGTGGTCGCTGGGAGATGGCTGTCCGTCTCGCGCCGAGGGGAGAATATTTGGTCATCCTTACCCTGAGTCATTGCTTCTTACCCTCTGGTTCTCCTCTCATTTTGCCAGCGGCTGCGCCACCAGCTCGCGCAGGATGGTCTCCAGGCGACGCCCGAACAAGGCTTGGGAAAAATGTTGCGCCACGTGCGCGCGGCCCGCCTGACCCATGCGCGCAGTCTCCTCATGATTAGTGATTAGCCGCGCGCAGGCATCGGCAAAAGCCTGGGGAGTAGGCGCACACAGCAAGCCGGTTTCTTCGTGCACGATGGTCTCCAGCGGCCCGCCATTGTTCACCGCTACCACCGGCCGGCCCGCCGCCATCGCCTCCAGCGGCACGATGCCGAAATGCTCGTTCTCGGGCGTGTACACGACACACACGCAACGAGAGAGCAACGCCAGGCGTTCGGCATCGGTGAAAGAACACTTGAAAGCCACGAGATCGGCAAGCCCCGCCCGTTGCGCGCGCACTTGTAACTCATGCAGGGTCTCTCGGCTCTCCTGCCAGCGCTCGTCGTAGCCGCCGGCAATGATCAGCCGCACCCGGGTGAACACCTCGGCGGCGACGCGCTCACGCAGGAGCGCCAGCGCGTCGATGGCCAGCCCCAGGTTCTTCTTGCGCTCATAACGGTTGATCGAGAGCAGCGTGAGCGTTTCTTCCTTCTCTCCCTGCTGGCTCGCGCTGATGGAGGCGTAGCGGTCGCAGTCCACGCCAGGATACACTACTTCGGGCGTTCGCGTGTGGAGGTGGGGAAAGGTCCGGCGAAAAACCGACGCCGTGAACCGGCTGTTGACGAGTACGCGGTCCGCCATACCTGTGGTCAGTTCCTCCAGACGGTCGAGGGGGGCACGATACAAGCGGTACAGAAAATGACGCGGCGGGGTAAGCAGGAGGTCGGGAAAGTGACAGTAGAACACGATCCGTGTCCGGCTCAAGAGCCGCACGAACGGAATGGCGTGGGAAATCAGATCACAGAAGATCACGTCGAACCGGCCGCCGCACAGCTTCATCACGCCAGCAAGATATATCATCCGCACAATCATGCACGGCGCGCGCAGACGCTGCCTCAGGTGGCTCGGCAAGAAGTCGCCATACACCCGCACATCGAGGGTACCGTCGCGCGTCGGCTCGAAACAGCGAGCGTGGTCGTGATGGGTGGTAAAAAGAGTCACCCGGTGGCCTGCAGCCTGCAAATGCAGGGCGGCATCCACCACGAGGCGTTCGGCCCCACCAATGCCCAGATCGGGGTGGAGGAAGGCGATATTTAACGGTCCAACGTCCACAGTCTAAAGTCCACAATCAACGGGCTCACGTTCCCAGTCGATCGAACACAGGCTGCGCTTCCATCCGCCACCCTTCCAGCCAGTGTATGCGGCCGGACTCGAGCGCATTGCGGCGCAGGTGGTCCAGCAGCGGTGTGTTCTTGGGAAAGCCTTTGAATAAGGCGTAGAGTTGCTCGGCCAGTTGCTCACTGGTTGAGAAGACCAGGCCATTTTCACCGTGGCGTACCAGTTCGGCGAGACACGGGCCGTAGTCCAGGGCACACACCGGTAGGCCGGAGCCGAACATGTCCACCACCTTCATCGGCAGGTCGAGTCCGGAAGACGAGCGGTGCAGACAGAGCCCCAGGTCCGCCGCGCCTAGCAATAGCGGATACTCCTCCGCCGACAGCCACAGCGTTCGCAAGTGAATCTTGTGCAACGCCAGTCGTGCGATCCGTTCTTCGTAGAACTCGCGTAGTGACCCCTTGCCGGTGATGAAAATCAACAAAGAGGGAAACGACTGGTCCGGTATCTCTTCTTCATGCCGACGAATCAGAGCATCACAGAGTGAGACTGCGTCGAGGAGAAGCGAGAAATCCTCGTCTGCGGTCCAACTGGTCGAACTCACAATGAGGGCCGGTCGGTCTGGTGCATCCGGGCAATACTCCGCGGCGGGGAAGGGAAGCTCATCCCGGAGGCGGCGGAACAGGTCAGCACGCACGGGGGCTGGCGTTGGCATGAACACCTCCGCGGGTCGGTCGTAGAGCACGGTTACGGCGCGCAGGTTCCAGTGCTGCCGCAGTTCCGTTTGCAGCGCGCGCGAGACACAGAAATGCGCATCCGCCCGACGACCCAGGTTACGCTCATACCAACGCGCCAGCCGTACAGCCGGGTGGTGCTGCCCCACTTTCAGGGTCAGCATGGTATAACCGAAGTTATGCCAGTCGATCACCAACTTCGCCGCTCGCAGCCGGGCCACGAACAGGGCCACGAACAGCGTCGGGATGGCCGGGGGGTTCTGCACCAGCACGAAATCCGGTCGGGACACGACGAAGAGCAAGACCCACAAGAGTTGACGGCACTGGTTGAGAACCTTGAGCAGCGAGTACGCGAGAAACAGCAGACGCGGCAGGCGATGTTGCTGCCGCAACACCGGCGGCCGCAGAAGATGAAAGGTAATATGGGCGTGTTCGCGCACCGCCCGGTGAGGAGTGCTGCCGGCATAGCCGACCAGATCCACCTCAGCCAGGCTGGAGGCAAGGGCAAGGGCATGGTATTGCATCCGGGGGCTGCGCCCTACATCGCCCAGGACAACCACGGTCACGCGGATTTTTCGTTGACGAGACATACGGTGAAAAGCAAGGCATCATACTCCATTCCCGATCCGCAGATGAAGCCCCACCGCATCGCCGTGGTCGGTGACGGTACGGCGGGGCACGTCTATCCCGCTCTGGCGATCGCCGATGCCTACCGGCAGTTCTGTGACACCGCCGACCTGCTTTTTATCGGCGCTCCTGACGGCTTCGCCGCGCGCCTCGCACCGAGCCACGGATACCATGTTGCTCTGGTGCAAAGCGGACCGCTGTTCGGCGTTGGCGTCGCGGGAAAGTTGCGCACCCTGTGGCGCCTCGGCGTTGGCGTGCGCCAGGCACGGCGCGTCCTGCGGGCTGCCGAGACGAAGCTGGTTATTGGCGTCGGTGGCTACGCATCGGCTGCGGCGCTGCTCGCCGCCAAGAGTCTGAGGCTCGCCACAGCGATCTACGAGGCCAACACCGTGCCAGGGCTGACCAATACACTGCTCGGTCGGTTCGTTGATCGGATCTATCTTGGTTTTGCGGCGGCAGGCCGGGGATTCCCGGCAGACCGCACGCTAGTGACGGGGAATCCCGTCCGGCCCAGAATCCTTGCCGTAGGCGGCAAGGAACGAGTAGCGCCACACGGAACAGGTCGGCCCGTTCATGTCCTTGTCACCGGCGGATCTTTGGGCGCACCTTTTCTCAATCAACAGGTTCCCGGCCTGCTGGCGCGGGTAGCGGCTCGCGGGCTCTCGATCGAGGTTCGGCACCAGGTCGGCAGGTTTGACTCGGACCAAGTCCGCACGGCGTACGCCCACGCTGGGATCCCCACCGCTGTCGCGCCCTACATCGACGACATGACGGACGCGTATAGTTGGGCTGATTTCGCCATTGCTCGCGCGGGCGCGGGGACGATCGCCGAACTCGCAGTCTCGGGACTCCCGGCCCTGCTCGTGCCGTTGCCCGCCGCTCCCGGGAACCATCAAGTCACCAACGCCTTAGCGTTTGTGGACGCGGGAGGGGGATGGTGCGTGCAGCAAACAGACTGGCAAGCGGCGGCACTGACAGAACAGATAGTGAGGATCTTCAGTGAAGTGGACGTTTGGACGCGCGCCTCTCAAGGGGCGCGGCGGTTTGCCACGCCCGACGCCGCCCGCACGATCGCGGCTGACTGCGAAGCGCTGATGAAGAGACGATGGTGAAAAAGCGGTCGCCGGGCAAACCCCTTACTCCGATCCCTCTCCGCTCACCGGAGCGGGGGGCGTGAGATGCCACGGAAGGTCCGACATCCCACCCACCTCTGAAGATTGGTTCCCCGAGGGTAGCCCCGCGCTCCCTTTTCGCAGTTCTTTCTGCTCGCCCCATTTCACCTTCCAGGTGATCACGGGCTCCCCTATATACGTCATCTCCTCGTCGAACTTCTCGTAGTAGTGCGAGTAACGCCCGTCGAGGTACAGAAGTTGGGTGAACATCGAACGGATCAAGTGCGGTGGGCCAAGGAGAATCCGCTGCTTGGGCACGTCCACCAGGACACCGAGGCGGGGATAGGTGGGCGCGGGAAAGAAAACCTCCTCTTTGTCCTGCGCGCCAGCCAAGATGATGAGGGCGGGGGTACCCTCGGTCGGACGGTTGAGGCTGCGTGCACCCTGAGGGTGACGGAAATGGACTCGACTTTCTGTCGGCGCGGCGGGGCGGTACATGACGGTTTCCAGAATGCTACCCGTGCTGCTCGCTTGTATACCGACCGGGCACACGAACGAGGCCTTATCGTCTTTGGTATGACAGGCGATCCACTGCGGCGAGAAGTACCCCTGCTTCGGCGCAATGAAGTTGTACATTTGCACTGGCGCGTCCAGCGCCTTGGCGCTGGTGTACAAGCGGGTCGCTTCTTCCTCGGTGTACCCG
>JBGPOI010000337.1:0-5778 GCA_041487975.1 Binatia bacterium
CAATGATTCCGAACAACGCTCGCACCCTCCGTATTACCGCGGCTGCTGGCACGGAGTTGGCCGGTGCTTCCTTCGGAGGTACCGTCACACCTCGCGGTTATTCGCCACGAGGTCATTCGTTCCTCCAGACAGGGCTTTACGACCCGAAGGCCTTCATCACCCACGCGGCGTCGCTGGGTCAGGGTTTCCCCCATTGCCCAATATTCCCCACTGCTGCCTCCCGTAGGAGTCGGGGCCGTGTCTCAGTCCCCGTGTGGCTGGTCATCCTCTCAGACCAGCTACCCGTCTTTGCCTTGGTAGGCCGTTACCCTACCAACTAGCTGATAGGCCGCGGGCTCCTCCTCAAGAGAATGCTCCCCGAAGGAAGCACCCTTTAACCCCGAGAGTTTCCTCTCGTGGTCTTATCCGGTATTAGCCCAACTTTCGCTGGGTTATCCCCGTCTCAAGGACAGATCACCCACGTGTTACGCACCCGTTCGCCGCTGTACTCAGGAGCCGAAGCTCCCTTTCTCGCTCGACTTGCATGTGTTAGGCACGCCGCCAGCGTTCGCTCTGAGCCAGGATCAAACTCTCCACTTAAATTGGCCAAGGAAAATCCGAGTCCCTTGGTTTTTACCTTGCAACACTGGTATCGTGTGCTGGCTCTTTCTCTCGGATCTCGAGAGAAAGTGATCTACTGTTTAGCTTTCAAAGAACTTCCCGCTTTGTGCGGAGGTCCTGATATAGAGAATCTCCCTCCTATTGTCAAGAGAGGGATATTTCATCGCTCCCTGGTGATTTCCCCACTTCTTTTTCTGGGGCATCGTGAGGGGTGACTCTCAAGCACCATTCAGGCGCTCACCTTCACGGTCCGCCTGTCGCTTGAGCTGTAGAGGACACTCCTGTATCCTCCTCCCTACCGGAAGTCAACCGCCCTTTTGAGGAAATTATGCGCCCTACCACTTCGAATCCAGAACGCTTGTTTCTCGATCAGCACGACCTTACCGCACAGCAATTAGCACAGGTCCTTGGTACGGCCTTAGAAAGACGAGCGGATTACGCGGATCTCTATTTCGAGGCACGTTCGGCGGAGGCCGTTTCCCTGGAAGAGGGACTGGTCAAGAAAACCGCCCGCAGCACCTCACAAGGTGTTGGTGTACGCGTCTTGGCCGGCGATAAGACCGGTTATGCCCATTCCGACGATATTACATTGGACACCCTGCAAATCGCTGCGCGCACGGCCCGAGCCGTCGCTCACGAGTCCGGCGAGACGCGGGTCGTTGCAGTGGCCGGCCCTAGCCAAGCGCCACGAGACCTGTATACACTCCACACTCCCCTCACCACAATTCCTTTGGTCGAGAAAATTGCCCTTTTGCAGCAAATCGATGAGGAGGCACGCCGCTACGACCCACGCATCACTAACGTTATGGCATCACTGACAGTCGAGCAGAAACATGTCCTGATTCTCACTTCTGCAGGGATCATGGTTACCGACACTCAACCGCTCTTGCGGCTCCAAGTGACGTGTATTGCTGCCCAAGGGACGACGCGCCAGCAGGGCAGCCATGGCGGTGGCGGACGAGTAGAGTTTAACTTTTTGTTTGCTCAGGACCGTTGGCGCATTTTCACACGTGAAGCCGCTCGTCAAGCGATCTTAGGACTCGACGCCGTCCCCACCCCAGCAGGAACCATGACCGTTGTGCTGGGACCCGGCTGGCCAGGCATTCTCCTGCATGAAGCGATCGGTCACGGCCTTGAAGGAGACTTCAATCGCAAGAAGGTGTCGGCTTTCAGCGACCTCATGGGCAAGAAGGTGGCCTCGGCGTCATGCACGGTCGTCGATGATGGCACCCTGCCCAATCGTCGGGGGTCGCTCAACGTTGATGACGAAGGCACGCCGACCAGCCGCACAGTTCTGATCGAAAAAGGTATCTTGAAAGGTTACCTCCAGGACCGTCTGAACGCGACTCTGATGAAAATGCCTCTCACGGGCAACGGCCGGCGTGAAAGTTTTGCGCACATGCCGATGCCGCGCATGACCAACACGTTTATGCTGCCTGGCGATTCGACTCCCGACGATATCATCAAGTCGGTTCCGCGCGGTCTCTATGCCGTTTCCTTCGGCGGCGGGCAGGTTGATATCACTAGCGGGAAGTTTGTCTTCTCTGCGAGTGAGGCGTATTTGATCGAGGACGGCAAGGTCACCCGCCCCGTCAAAGGAGCCACACTCATTGGCAATGGGCCGGAAGTTCTCACGCGTATTTCCATGGTCGGCAATGATCTCACGCTCGACGATGGCATCGGCACGTGCGGGAAAGAAGGGCAATCCGTGCCCGTGGGTGTAGGTCTACCGACCGTGCGCATCGACGGCCTCACCGTCGGTGGGACACAGGCGTAGGAGGCGCTATGCAGCTCGAAGACCTCGCGACAACAGTCCTCCAGGAGGCTCAGCGTCTTGGTGCCAGTGCAGGGGATGTCCTCATTGCCACAGGAGAATCGTTTTCCGCCGGCGTGCGTCTGGGAGAGGTCGAGAAAGTCCATAACGCGCGCGAAAAACGGATGGGCCTCCGTCTCTTTGTCGGTCACAGCAGCGCCATTACCTCAACGACCAACTTCACCCGTGAGGCCGTCCAGACCTTAGTCGAAGAAGCCGTCGCGTTAGCCACAGCAACTGCCGCGGATGAGTTCTCTGGCCTCCCGGCGACAGAAGATTTGGCTCGGGATTTTCCTGAGCTGGATCTTGCCGACTCCACCGCCGACCTGGCCCCGGAAAACAAGATCGCGCTGGCGCGCGAGGCGGAAGCCGCAGCCCTCAGTTCGGACTCGCGGATCACCAACTCCGAAGGAGCGGAGTTTTCCAACGGTTCCCGCGAGATTCTGTACGCGAGCTCGTTGGGATTCATTGGTCGTTATTACACAACTAGTTATTCCCTGAGTGTTGTCCCGGTCGCGAGCCAAAACGGCGCGATGCAGCGCGACTATTGGTATTCTTCACATCGCAAGCTGAGTGGACTAGAACCAGCTGTCGTTGTCGGGAAGAAAGCCGCGGAACGTACAATTCGCCGTCTTGGCGCCAGGCGTGTCAAGACTCAGCAAGCGCCGGTCGTATTCGATCCCGAGATGGCCGCTAGTCTGCTCCGCCACTTGGCCGGCGCCGTGTCCGGCTCTGCTCTCTACCGCAAGACTTCTTTCCTCCTGGGTAAGCTGGGGGAGAAGATCGCCGCCTCAGGAATATGGATTGACGACGACGCGCGCATCCCATCGGCTCTCGGCTCAAAACCGTTTGACGGGGAAGGACTCCCTACCCGCCGCACTCCTGTTATTGAAGACGGCGTGCTCAGCAGCTATCTGCTCGACACCTACTCTGCCCGTAAACTCGGTCTACGCTCCACTGGTAGCGCTAGCCGGTCGTTTGCCGACGTGCCGACTGCCAGCCCGACGAATTTCTTCCTCAAGCCAGGCATAACCTCACCAGCAGAGATTATCCGTTCGGTTCGCTCTGGCCTCTATGTTACGGAGTTATCGGGGTTCGGTGTCAATCCAGTCACTGGCGACTATTCACGTGGCGCGGTCGGGTTGTGGATCGAGAATGGCGAATTCGCCTACCCGGTGGAAGAGATCACGATTGCGGGGAATCTCCTGGAAATGTTGCAGAACATCGAGGTCATCGGTAGCGATTTGGAATTTCGTGGGAGTATTGCCGCTCCGACGTTGAAGATCGCCCGCATGACTATTGCCGGGGAGTAGCTCAATCTCCGTCAGGAACACAGAGATATGTCAGGGGAGTGCTCATGTTCGCCGTTCGTCTTTCGACAAGCTCAAGGCGAATGGAGTAGCCATTGAAAGGATCGACGAAGTTCCGTTCATGCTGAGTCTTTCGACAAGCTCAGGACAGGCTCTGTCCAAGCATGAACCCGTTCGGCATCCTGGTAGGCTCGATCACCCGTGCGGCAGAAGTTATACGATTATCTCACTCAACGGCCTGGCGGTGCACCTTCGGCCGAGTTATTGAGCCTGCTCTTCAGCCCGGGAGCGAGTTCTAGCGTACGGCCAGGACACAACCCGGAGTTCGGCGCGCGTTTCTTACAGGCCGCTCTGGGAGCGGACCCGCACTTCTCGTACGATCCAGCGACCGATCGCTGGCATCTCACCCTCGACACCGCCCTGCACCAGCCGGTAAGTCACTCCGAGTTTGTCGTTCTTGACCTTGAAACCACCGGCCTCAAGCCCGGCCCAGCGGCGATCACCGAAATCGCGGCGGTGCGGATCGCAAATGGCCGCTTGGGTGAGGAGTTTCATACCCTGGTGAACCCGGGTCGGCGAGTGCCGGCGGCAATCACCCAGCTAACAGGCATCACTGACGATATGCTGCACGATCAACCGCGTATCGATGCCGTCTTTCCCCAACTGCATGCTTTTCTCGGCTCGGCGGTTCTCGTTGCTCACAATGCGGACTTCGACCTGAGCTTTCTCAATTTCGACGCGCGCCGCCTCCTCTCCGCCCCGCTCCTCAATCCCTCGCTCTGCACTTTACGTCTGGCCCGTCGGCTGCTCCTCGGGTTACGTTCCCGCTCGCTCGACGCAGTCGCGGCAAACCTGGGCGTGCCATGCCTGGATCGTCACCGCGCCCAAGGTGATGCTCGCATCACCGCCGAGATCTTGCTTATTCTCCTAGAAAAACTGGCCGCTCAAGGGATCACCACGCTCGGCCAGCTTCTCGACTTCCAGCACACTGCCCGTGACGGGCGTCGCTTCGAGTTCTTCCTCCCCCGCCCTGCCCTCGCTCACTTGCCTGAAGAGCCAGGGGTGTATCGCATGCTTGATGACGAAGGACGCCTCCTCTACATCGGTAAAGCCAAGAACCTGCGCCGCCGCGTTACTTCTTATTTCACTAATTCATCAAGCCACAGCGATAAAGTGCTCGACCTGGTGCGCACGGTACGCAAAGTCACCCATGAGCGGACCGGCTCAGAGCTGGAAGCGGCGCTACGTGAAGCTGAACTCATCCGCACCCTCAAGCCTCCCTATAATCGCCTATCGAAGCATCTGCCGCGGGTGGCTTTCCTCAAACTCACAGTCAGTAATTCTTACCCGCGCCTGGCATTGACTGCTAAACCGGGGAGCGATCGTGCTTTATATGTCGGGCCGTTTCGCAGCCGCGAATTCGCCGAGAAGGGACAACGATTGCTCGCCCGGCACTTTGGCCTGCGCACCTGTCTGGGAAATTTGTCGCCCGATCCGATCTTCTCTCCTTGCCTGAGCGGTCAGATCGGCGCCTGCACCGCCCCATGCGCGGCGCGTGTGTCACGCGAGGACTATGGCGCGCAGGTCGCGGCCTTTCTTGGCTTTCTCAACGGGGAAGACACGACTCTGCGCGATAGGCTGGTGGAAAAACGCGACCGATTAGCCGCGGAGTTACGCTTTGAAGGTGCAGCACGCGCTCAGCAAGACATCCAACTTCTCGAGCAGATCCTCCACGTCCACAGCCACCTACACTGGATCGTCACCCGTGCCCATGCCTTTCTCCTTCTCCCTAGCCGTGAACCTGGCGCGGCGCAGGCGTACCTTGTCCTCAATGGCCGTCTGAGTGCGGGTGGTTTAGTGCGGACTCGCGAGGACTTCACGTATTTCGCCACTCTCACTCACGAGCGGTTCGCGCTTGACCGTGACAGGCCCTTACGGCCAGAGGAGATCGATTCTAGTGTAATTCTCGCCGCTTGGCTGCGCGATCCACAACGTTCTCATAGTGCAGTTTTTCCGATCGACAACGCCTCGACGCTTGACGATCACCTCGATGAG
>JBGPOI010000338.1:0-5761 GCA_041487975.1 Binatia bacterium
GGCAGAGGCCGAGTACGCTGAAGCGGCATCGTACTTCTATCATCGTTGTCTGCACGTTCCCAGCTATTTCGCTGCGGCCCCAGGGTACATGACGCTCAAATCGGTCAAGTCTCTGAAGGTGCCCTTTAGCTTCGAGTTTCTCAAAGGCCTCAAGTGGAAAGACTTCGTCGATCAGGGCTTCATTATTGCTGGCTCGCCGGCCACGGTGCGCGAACGCATGCGTGAGGTGCTCAAAGAAATGAACGTTGGGCATGTGATGACCCTGTGCCAGTTTGGCAACCTCGGGCGTGAGCAGACCATGCGCAACACCGCACTGTATGCTAAAGAGGTCATGCCCTATCTCAAGGAAAACTTGTGGAACGAGTGGGAAGACCATTGGTATCCCAAGCCGTTGGATTCACAACAAAGAGTGAAGGCGGCGGCGCTATAACAGTGATGAGTAATGAGGACTGAGGACTGAGCAAGAAGTTTTTACTCAGTCCTCATCACTCAGTCCTCAGTCCTGCTATTCTGAAGGGAGATCGTTGCATGCAACAGTCGCGGGTGTCTATCAGGAACGGGAAATTTACCACCTCGATGCAGTGGGGTGGGAGTGGCGCGCCGCTCCTCTTCCTGCATGGCGCGGGTGGGCCAATGGTTGGGGCCCCATTCCTTGATGAATTAGCCAAGCATTTCACCGTTTACGCTCCGGCTCATCCGGGGTTCGGCCCGGGCGAAGGGATTGAGCATCTCGACGATATCATCGATTTCGCCCTCTATTATCTTGATTTTCTTGATGAGTTGCAGATCGATAATCCCCATATCGTCGGCCATTCGATGGGTGGGATGCTGGCGGCCGAGGTCGTTGCGCTGGCGCCGTATCGCTCGAACCGTCTGGTCCTGGTTGGCGCTGCCGGACTGTGGCTCGATGAGACACCGATCCCGGACTTTTTTACCTTTAATCCCCAACAGCTAGTGAAAGCCGCGCTGCACGACCCGGAAGGGCCGCTGGGCCAGATGATGTTGCAGCAGTTTCAGAGTCCGGAGATGCTGCTGGAGATGCACAAGTGCCTGGCCTCGGCCGGCAAGTTTATGTGGCCGATTCCGGACAAGGGTCTCAAGAAACGCATTCACCGCATTCAACAGCCCACGCTGATTGTGTGGGGCGCGTCAGACAAACTGATTCCTCCAGCCTATGGGGAGGCGTTTCTCAAAGCGATTTCCGGTGCGCGGCTGGTGACCCTCACCAGCTCGGGCCACCTACCGATGCTGGAGGAGCAGGATGCGTTCGTGCAGGCGGTAACAAATTTCTTGTTAGAGTAATCTTACACAAAAGGAGGGTTCTGCCATGATTAAGCTTAAATCAGTCCGCCACACTGGCGTGCCGGTGATGGACGTAGACAAAGCCCGGGAGTTCTATGGGAAGATTCTGGGCTTCAAGGAGATCCCGCGGCCGGAGATCAAGGGTATCCCTGGCATCTGGTATGAGTGCAACGGCGCGCAGGTCCACATCATCGGCCAGCGCAACGAAATGGCGATGAAAGGCTTTCCCGGTATCGGTACACATATCGCCGTGCAGGTCGAAGACCTCGAAGAGGCAAAGAAGGTGCTGAAGAGAAAGAAGATTCAATTCAATGAATTTACTCCTCCACCGCACATCGGCAATGCGCCGGTTCTCTTTGTCAAAGACCCGGATGGAAACGTTGTGGAGCTGCGGACTGAACCGTAAGCTGGGACAGGCTAACCTTTGTGTTAGGTAGAGGCGCACAGCCGTGCGCCTCTACAATTGCATGTCTCACCCTGTCCATAATGTGATCCCGCCCGGGATTCTCACTAAAGGAGCCTCTTTATGAGAATCGAATACCATCCCAAGCCTGACGGCATGCAGCACGTCAATCTGATGTTCTGTGAGGAAGAACCGGGACCCGAAGACCTCTGGGTGCGGGAGCAACTCGGCGGGTTTCCTATACCGCCCAAACGCCTCCTGCAGTGGGAGCGCGACGGCCGGCAGTATCAGGTCCTGCAATACGGGCAGTGCGTGATCGGCAACGTCATGTTTTACATCGAAAAACATAAGGGTGTGGTTGAGAAAATCCTCACGGTGTGTGAGGTCGCACTCAACCAGTCGGAGATGGAGAGCGAGAAGCTCAACGAGTTGATCTCGCAAACCGCGCTGGAATTTCACCGACAAGCCCGGTTCACCGTTGATGGCAGTGGCGAGCTGACGATCGCTGTAGACGAAGTGAGAGTCCGCGAGCGGATGATTGAGAAGCTGGCGGCCGAGTCGTGATATAGGAGTTGAGACAAAAATTTGTAGGGGCTTGATTTATCAAGCCCTTCTGAGACCCGATGAATCGGGCCCCTACATCTTTTTTGCGGTCCGCAGTCGTCAATTCGCAGGGGGAATAACGTGGCAGGAGTTGCAGGCAAGGTTGCCTTTATTACCGGTGCGGACTCGGGGATTGGTCGAGCCACGGCCCTAGTGTTGGCTAAAGGGGGAGCGGACGTGGCGCTCTGCGATGTGAACCTTGCTGGTGCCGAAGCGGCAGCGCAGGAGGTTTCTGCCTTAGGACGCAGGGCGCTCGCTCTGCGAGTTGATGTGGGACGCTTGGAGGAAGTCGAAGCGGCGGCGGCGAGAACCCAGAGTGAACTGGGCCGGGTCGATATTCTCTTCAGCAATGCCGGCATTGGGGCGCTAACGCCCTTTACCGAAATTACTGAGGCGCAATGGGACCAGATGTTCAACGTCCACTTGAACGGTGCCTACAACTGTTTCCGTGTTCTGCTGCCTGGGATGCTAGAACGCCACTGGGGCCGGCTCATCAGCACCTCTTCGATGGGAGCACTCAACGCCGGCGTCAACGTGGCGCATTACTGTGCGGCCAAGGCCGGTATTATTGGGCTGACTATCGCTATGGCCAGCGAACTGGCCCGTACCGGCATTACGGTAAACGTCGTTGCCCCCGGAGCCATCGATACGCCAATGCTGCGGCGGAGCCCGCAGCGCTGGATTGACCGCATCACAAAAAACATTCCTATGCGCAGGCTCGGTCAGCCGGAAGACATTGCCTACGCGGTGGCGTATCTCGCTTCCGAGGAAGCCGGGTTTGTCACCGGGCAAGTTTTGGGCCCCAATGGGGGCACTTACATGAAGTGGTGCTGAGATGCGATTGAAAGGCAAAATTGCGATCGTGACTGGCGCCGGCTCGGGTCTAGGCAAGGCGACGGCCCAACTCTTTGCCCAGGAAGGCGCGCGGGTGGTGGTGGCTGATATCAGTCAGCGTCGGGCCGAGGCTGTGGCTGCGGAAATCAATGGCAAGTCCAGACACAAGAAAGCAATTGCCCTGCGCGCAGATGTCGCCAAAAAGGATGAGGTCGATGCCCTGGTCAGTGCGGCCCGCAAGCAGCTTGGCTCAATCAACATCTTGGTCAACAATGCTGGCATCGCGCAGATTAAGAACTTCCTCGACATCTCGCCTGCCGAATGGCAGCGGATGCTCGATGTGCACATGAAGGGCACGTTCCTGTGCACTCAGGCGGTGATTCCCGACATGATCGCCGCCAAGTGGGGCCGAGTCATCAACACTGCGTCGGTTGCCGGTATGGAGGGCGGACCGCAGAACGCCCACTACGCCGCCGCCAAGGCAGCGATAATCGGCTTCACGCGCGCCCTGGCGTGGGAGTACGCCCGCTCTGGGATCACGGTCAATGCCGTGGCGCCAGGGCTGATCGAGAACATCCTGCAAGCCGTACAGGGGCAGGCCGAAGGTTCGACTGTGGCCGGCAATATTCCCAGCACTAAGGCCGAGCAGGTGATGCAATACTTTCTGCGCCGTATTCCCATGCGTCAGCTCGGTCGTCCGATCGATATTGCCTATGCCCACCTCTACCTGGCTTCGGATGAGGCAGCGTATGTGACCGGGCAGGTGCTGAGTCCGAATGGCGGGTATGTCATGTAAAGCAGGCGAAAAGGGCGAGCAAAAAGTGGAGGTAACTTCAGACTCCTGGAGCGGCGGGAGAGTAAAGAGGCCCTATGCGCTGTGCAAGCTGTGGCTTTGAGAATCCGGAGGGAGCCAAGTTCTGTATCGAGTGTGGAGGAGCCGTCAAGCACTCCTGCCCGAGTTGTGGGTTCGACAATCTGCCACAAGCCAAATTCTGCGCGGACTGTGGCACGGCCCTGGGAGCCGCAGGGACACCTTCACCAGCCAAGAGCCGTACCCGCAAAGGCGCCCAGAGACCGCGGCGGGCAACCCAGGCTTCACGACCGCCGGCGACACCCCGCTCTCGCTCTGCGTCACCTGAAGCTGAGCGACGCCAGCTCACCGTCATGTTCTGTGATCTGGTGGGTTCCACTGCGCTGTCCGAACGACTCGACCCCGAGGATCTGCGGGAGGTGGTACGCCTCTATCAAGAGACCTGCACCGCGGTGATCCAGCGTTATGATGGGCATATCGCTCAACACCTGGGGGATGGCGTGCTGGTGTACTTCGGTTATCCCGCGGCTCATGAAGACGATGCCCAACGGGCCGTGCGAGCGGGGCTGGAGATCGTTGCGGCGTTGCAAAAACAGGTTCCTTCTCCCCTGGCGGGAGAAGATCTGAGCCGCGCGCGTCAGCAAGCGGCAAACGTTCGGCTCCCTCACGGTCGCGGCTCGGAAGTTCCTCCTCTACAAGTCCGTATCGGCATTCACACCGGGTTAGTCGTCATTGGCGAAATCGGCAGCAGCGAGAGACGCGAGATCCTGGCGCTGGGGGAGACCCCCAACATTGCCGCCCGGGTCCAGGGAATTGCCGAGCCCAATACGGTGGTGATCAGTGCCGCCACCTCTCGGCTGGTACAGGGGTTGTTCGAGTGCCAAGACCGTGGTCCCCAAGAGTTGAAGGGCGTATCGACTCGGGTGCCGGTGTATCGCGTGCTGCGGGAGAGTGAGGCCCAGAGCCGTTTCGAAGCAGCAGTCAGGAAAGGTTTGACGCCCTTAGTGGGGCGCGAGGAGGAACTGGGGCTGCTGCGGCGCCGCTGGGAGCAGGCCAAGGCTGGTGAAGGGCAGGCCGTGCTGCTCACTGGTGAGCCGGGTATTGGCAAGTCCCGTCTGGTACAGACACTCAAGGAGCAGGTCAGCGCTGAGAGAGCTACCCGCATCGAGTTTCGCTGCTCAGCCTATCATCAAAATAGTGCCTTCTATCCTATTGTCGAGCACCTGCAACGGCTCTTACAGTTTGCTGCACACGATCCGCCCCAGGTAAAGGTGACCAAACTCCAACAGACTCTCGCGCGGTACCGCTTCCCCCAAGCCGATACCCTACCCCTGTTGGCCGCCTTGCTCTCGTTGCCCCAGCCGGAGGGCACTTCACCTCTGACGTTGAGTCCGCAGAAGCAGAAGCAGAAGACCCAGGAAGCCTTGGTGGCGTGGCTGGTGGAGGAGGCAGAAAAAGCTGCTGTGTACTGTGCGTGGGAAGATTTGCACTGGGCTGATCCGTCTACCCTCGACGTGCTGACGCTCTTCCTCGATCAGGTGCCCACGACCCGGCTGCTGGCCGTGCTGACCTTTCGTCCTGAGTTCATGCCACCCTGGGGGAACCGGTCGCATCTCAGCCAGATGACGCTGAGCCGCTTAGGGCGCCCTCAGGTCGAGGCGATGGTCGAGCGAGTCACGGGCGGCAAAGCCTTACCATCTGAGGTAGTGCAGCAAATCGTGGTCA
The DNA here is from genome assembly GCA_041487975.1 of Binatia bacterium. GTDB lineage: Bacteria > Desulfobacterota > Binatia > Bin18 > Bin18 > JACQEL01. Next base: position 5,679 of record JBGPOI010000338.1, read on the forward strand.
AAACTGATGGCGTGCCCTTATTTGTCGAAGAGCTGACCAAGACAGTGATGGAGTCGGGGTTACTCACCGCTGTCGATGACCAC
>JBGPOI010000339.1:0-5744 GCA_041487975.1 Binatia bacterium
CCTGCAGGAGCCATAAGGAGAAGCGAGCAAGATCGGCAAAGGTTTCGAGCCAAGGCGGCCGTTGCGAGAGACCGAAACCTGGCAAAGTAGGAGCGTAGACGGTGAAATGCTGTGCAAGCTGACGGTGATACGAACGCCATCCCAAATTTCCCTCGACACTGTGGAAGATAACCAAAGGTTTTCCCTGTCCGCCTGTGAGCAGGTGGATCTGCGCTCCGGCGACTTCAATGAACTGTTCGTGAGGTTCTGTTGTTGACATGCGCCTGTCCTTATAAACTCGTGCTTCGACGGGCTCAGCACGAACGAAAGAATTAACCCAGTTTTGGTCCCGTTCGCCCTGAGCTTGTCGAAGGGTGAACGCGATGCCTTGACGCCGATTAAGGAAAGCTACGGCGCCTGCTCAAACGGCCCCGGCAGGTTAAGCTCTTTGCCCATCTCTTTCAAAGCCGGCAACACTTCTTTCTCCATGAGTTGGAGACAGCGCATGGTGTCCTTGTGGCTGATCGTGCCATCATTCGTCCACACGCCCAGGATGCCTGGCCGCAGAGCACTCAACACTTGCCGTACTTTTTTGACGACCGTATCCGGGCTCCCTACGATCACCCGGTTGCTTTCCACCACCTTTTCCCAGCCTGCAGCATCGACCCCGCCATAGAGCGGGTCTGGTCGCAACGAGTGACGGTATTGCTCCAACAGCTTCTTGGTCGCTTCTCGCGAGTTGTACCCCGGAGGCGCCATGAAGTCGCCCGGCAAAGGCACCCGACCGACACCCGCGTTGCCAACCAGAAAACCTTCTCCGACTTCGTACGCTTTCTCATCAGTATCTTGCACATGGATACGCACGAGGTAGCCGAAGTTTTGCGGACCTGGTTCATAGCCAACTTCCCGCGCAGCCTTGGCGTAGATGGCCATGAGATCCAGCGTGACCTGCGGGTCGGTCTCCAGATAAACGTATGGATAGTGGTGATGAGCGCACCAGATGATCGTCTCGGGACTTCCCACGCCGGGAATCCAGATAGGCGGATGCGGCTTTTGCAGCGGCCGCTCGAAGGGATTCACCACGCGGAACTGGTAGTGCTTGCCCTCCCAGCGAAACGGTCCGGGCGTCGTCCAGGTTTTGATGACAAGATCGTGCGCCTCTTGAAACCGCTCGCGGTTATGGGCGGGGTTGGTGTTCGTCGCCCAGCTCTCAATGCCGGTGCCACGCACGAAACCCGACACTAGACGGCCACGCGAGATCATATCGATCTCCGCCAGTTCCTCCGCCAGGCGCACTGGATTATCGAAGATCGGTAGTGGATTGCCCAAGAGAATGATCTTGGCCCGTTTGGTCGTGCGCGCCAAGATCGCCGCCTCCAGATTCATCGCCGCGCCCATACAAGTGGGCGTGTTATGATGCTCGTTCAGCATCAGTCCATCAAAGCCGATCTCATCCGAATACTCGTACTCATCCAGGTATTCGTTGTAGAGGTCCGCACCCAAGGCCGGATTGAAGTGAGAGTTAGAAAACGTGAGCCGTACAGCGCTGCGAAAGCTGTTCTTCACATCTTCTTCCGAGTAGGCGACATAGGCCCGCTCGGTAAAGCGCATGAGAAACATAGCGGCATTCCTCCTTTTGCAAGAGGACATTACCGCGTATGCCCTATGAAGATCAAGAGAAAGGGAAAAGCCGAAACTTGACTCTCTGTCTTGCGAGAAGTAATGCTGACGCCGAAGGTGCTGGACGAAAAGTACACGAGAAGGAGAAAACCTTGTGACATCATCAGCAAAGCCCTCCATCCTTTCCGGGGTTCGCGTGCTGGACTTCGGCCACTACATCGCCGCGCCGATCTTGACGCGCATGATGGCCGACCTGGGCGCGGAGATCATCAAGATTGAGCTGGCGCCGCGCGGCGATCTGTCGCGCGTTTACCCATATTTCAAAGCCGGCCAGAGCGGCGGTTACATCCAGCATAACCGTGGTAAACAAAGCGTGTGTCTCGATCTCAAGAAACCCGAAGCGGTGGAAATCGTGAAGGGACTGGTGCCGCAGGTGGATGTGGTGAGCGAGAACTTCAGCCCTGGTACCCTGGTCAAATACGGCTTGGGTTACGACGAACTGAAGAAGCTCAACTCGCGTCTCATCATGTGTTCGATCTCCGGCTACGGGCAGGATGGTCCGTATGCGCACCGACCAGGAAACGACACCGTCGCGCAAGCCATGAGTGGATTGATGCACCTCACCGGCGACCCGCAAGGTTCTCCGACTTATGTTGGTATCTACATCGCTGATGAAAACGCCGGCATCCACGGCCTGGCGGCGGTGTGTGCGGCGCTCTATTACCGCGAGAAGACCGGGATTGGCCAGCACATCGATCTGTCACTGATTGAGTGTCTTTTCCACTTGCACGACACCGCCATCCAGTTCTACGTGCTCAGCGGCGGCGAACTCAATCCGACCCGCTTCGGCGCACATCATTATGCTGTTGCGCCGTGTGGGATTTTCAAGGCGCGCGACGGCTACATGGTGATTGCCGTACTCGTCCACCAGTGGGAACTCTTCGCTAAGACCATCGGCAAACCAGAGCTGGCGACCGATCCCCGTTTCGCTACCGGCGAAGCACGAGTAGAGAACCGTTTCACCTTAGTCAAAATCATCGAGGAGTGGTTGCAGTCGTTCTCGACGCGTGACGACCCCTTAGCCATTCTGGAGAACGCTCGCATCCTCAGCGCGCCGGTGCTCGATATCGCTCAGGCCATCAACCACCCGCAGATCAAAGCGCGTGGTGCGCTGCAGGACGTACCGCATCCCGGCATCGGTCCGGTGGCGTTGCCCAAGTCGCCATTTCGCTTCTCGGAAACGACGGTGGAGATTCGTAGCCGCGCTCCACTTCTGGGCGAGCACAACGAACGTGTTCTCTCCCGCTACCTGGGCTACTCAGCGGAGAAGATCGCTTCCCTGACTCGGGGCGGGGTGTTGGTGCAAGAACCGTTGGTCGATGAGTTGCGCCAGCGCGGCGAGATTTCTTGAGCCGACGCCAGAGACTGGAGGAAATCTGCTGATGCCTGTGCCTTTCCTCGCTCATCTCTGTAGGGCCAAGGCATCTGTCCAGCAGCAGGACAGTGACAAACAGTCTGGCTCGGGTCAATTGCCCGAGGAGGAGGGGCGGCTCGCCACCCGCCCCTCTTTGCTCAGCAGTGGGCGAGGAAGGCCTCGCTCATGTGCCGCTTACCGTGGCCTTTTATTCCCTTAGGGAATGATGAGACGGAACTGAAAACCATCAGCAGTCAGTGTCTTGACGGTCGCCGTTCCCTTGCCGGATCCCAGGCCGTTACCAGTTGCACCCACGATCGTCTGCGGATAGGTGCCGAGAGCGGGAACGATTTTCACTGGTCCACTGGTATCGATGCTTCCCCGCCCATCGATACGAAACTGCCAGTCAACATAAGCCAGGTCATCGAGCGCCGCTTTGGGCAGCCCATTAACAATACGCCCTTTCGCGAAGAACGTGCCGATCCGCGCGCCCGCGATCGTGCTGCAAGAGGCGACTCCAAATCCATCGGTCGGGATCGTCCCCCCCGGAACGATAATCGCCACGGCAACAAAGCCGTCACCAGCGGAAAATCCCACAGGGGCAAGGTCATCGAGGACAACATCCGTGGCCGGATTTATACAGATATCGAAACTCTTGTCCGCCAGCGCTGGGCCTGCAAACGCAACAACCAGCAGCATCGTGAATGCGTAACAAAAAGTCTTCATACTTTACCTCCTTTACCGTGCTCTGATGAGTAAACAGTCAGCTGTGAACACGCTTCTCGCTCGGTAGGGCGGTCCTCGCTCCTGGAAGGAGCAGAGCGTCTGTCTTGGCATGTGCTTCCCTTTCCACAGAATGCGTTGCAGTCCGGTGCGTCTCCTCGGGCAGCTAACCCCTGAGAACTGGCCAAGAGGTTATCCTGACGCTGATACGGTCGTGCTATTTATTCACACGGAGGCAAACAGACAATACTCTGGAGGGAGGTTTTTTCCTAATCCTGCGGGAGGAGTTCCCTATAGGCTCTACGAAAGAGTAGAAAGGAAGAATACTCCCTGCGAGAGCCTGAGCTGTGACCCGGAGCCTTGGGAGTAGTGCCACCTGTTTCGTTGAAGCAGAGAACCGGCTCCTACTTTTTGTCAGCTTTCATTGGGTTCGACACCATCTCAACTGAGTTGGCATTGATCTGCTCCGGCGCGCAGATACCCTTCTCGATCAAGAGTTTCTCGAAGGCAGCCAGCCAGTGCTCGTAGTAACCTGGGTGTGGCGAGGGGGCGTCTGCTGTTCCGCCGCTTCGCTCGGCGGCAGCAATCTCGGCAATCAAACGGTCACGAAAATCATCCCATTGGTAGGCGCCCTGCTCACACAGGGCGACCGCCAGGGCAAAAACGCGCCGTTCCCAGGGATCGTGGAAGACGAGTTCCCCACTCTTGCGGGGCAGGGAGGTTGCCCCGCTCATTTCAGCAATGCGCGAATCAGTGCGACGGGTCATGATTCGTTTGTTCCAAGAATAAGTTTCCTCTCCCACAGTACGGGAGAGGGAGCAAAAATACTTCAAGCATGGACTTTCACCACACCAATCATCGCATCGCGGGTCACCAGCTTGACCAGTTCTTCTTCGCTCAGGTGCTCGGTGCCGCTGGGGCGTTCAGGCAGCACCAGGTAACGCAGTTCGGCGCTGCTGTCCCACACGCGGACTTCCACGGACTCGTCAAGCTCAAGGCCGAATTCCCGCAGGACACCGCGAGGGTCGATAACCGAGCGAGAGCGGTACGGAGCGCTTTTGTACCAAACAGGCGGTAAACCTAACACCGGCCAGGGGTAACACGAACACAAGGTGCAGACCACCATGTTGTGAACCTTGGGCGTGTTCTCCACCACAACCATATGCTCGCCCTGCAAGCCACTGAAACCCAACTCGGCGATGGCCGCAGTCGCATGGGTCAGGAGTCGTTGTTTGTAGGCCGGATCCACCCAAGCGCGCGCGACGACTCTTGCCCCGTTCATCGGTCCAATGTCGTTCTCGTAGGTCTCCGCTAACTTTGTGAGAGTCTCAGGAGCAACGAGACCCTTAGCAATCAACAACGACTCCAGGGCTTTCACCCGTGCTTCGAGGGCTTGCGTCTGCTCAGGGGTCGAGTGTTTTTCCAGCCGGGGATCTGGCTTCGCATCATGATGGCTGTGTCCGTGTTCGGTGCTCATGGCTGCCTCGCGATCAAAACCGTTTCAAGTTCCAAGTCTTTATTCCGCATTCTGCATTCATCATTCCGCATTTTCCAAATAGTCTTCCCACAGATCGATATACAGACTATCTCGTGTCGGCACTGTCGGCCCCCACAGTTCACGCGCGTTGAAACACACGCTGTAGACCGGTTGCGGCTGTTCACCGCCGCCGTGCGCATTGGTGTCCGGGTAGACGAACGTACCATGCACGCGGTCGATCACTCCCCGTTTGCCTCGGACATAACGCGGGAGACGAGTGTGTCCTGAAGGGTTAATGTTGCGAGCTGCAACATGATCGCCAGGTTTGAAACGTGGTGTGGTCCTGCCAGTTTGTCGGCTGTATGGGGCTCCGTGTTGGACGATCGCCGGAACAGCTTCGGGAGGGAGGGGAGTCCTTGTGCCGCTGCTTCCACTCGTGGCAATTCCAGTGGCCAACTCTTCTTCGGTGAGAATACCCTTCTCCAGGGCGAGTTTTTCTAACGCTGCCAGCCATCCTTCGTAGTAGCTTGA
>JBGPOI010000340.1:0-5740 GCA_041487975.1 Binatia bacterium
CGCTTTTGTTTGATAAGCCCGCGGGATGATCGCCGGGCGTGGCTTCTTGTGGAGACAGGATGAAGAAACTGGCAGTGTGTCTTTTCCTTGCAGTGGCGATCGGCGGTGTCTATTACAACGCACTGAGCAACGGTTTCGTTTTTGACGATTACCTGTTGGTTGTCAACCGTTCGGCTCTTCCTCAGGTCGTGTCCGAGCCCCTGCTCGCATTCTCTCCTACGGCGCTGGGATATCGGCCGCTCCGCACTCTGTCTTATGTCCTGGATTACCGGTTAGGGGGAATGCACCCCTGGGTTTTTCACCTGAATAATCTCATCTATCATTGGATCGCTGCCTGTCTCGTGTTCTTTGTCACTCTCAGACTTGTAGCGTCTAACGCAGTTGCTAGTTCTCCAGACACGGCACTCCGCACCGCCCTCTTCGCCGCGTTACTGTGGGCTATGCACCCCGTACAGACTGAGGCGGTCACCTATATTTCTGGTCGCCGGGACATCCTGACCGGGCTCTTTTTTTTCCTCGGTCTGTACGCTTTCTTGAGATTTCGCGCGCAGTCACGGCAGCCTGCACCCCGCGGACGCCAAGCGAGCTGGCTCCTGCTGGCCGTGCTGGCGTATGGCCTGGGTCTATTGAGCAAAGAGATGGCTGTAACGTTGCCGCTGGTGATGTTGAGCTACGATTATGTCTATGGGCTGCGGCTCGAAGAAGTGAAATTTGGCTGGACATACGTCCGAGAGCTAGGCCGAGGGATAGCAAGAACCGTCTGGGGCCATAAATACCTCTATCTGCCCCTGCTGCTGGGAGGCGTCTGTTTTTCCTTGTACGCCGTGTTTGTTGCATTACCGGTCTGGCGTGTGGGGTGGTATGGAGGCAGTATCGCCACAAATTTTCTCACTACTGCCCGAATCTGGGTATACTATCTCTATCTGTTACTCTGGCCGGTTCCCTTGCTGGCGGATTATACCGGCGCCTTTGCCGTCACCCGCTCTCTATTCGACCCCTGGGCTCTCTCTGCGGTAGGCTTACTGCTCGTACTGTTCCTGGTGACCATGGGCACGCTCCGCTATTCCCGTCTTGCCGCGTTCTCTGGCTTGTGGATTGCCATCACGCTCCTGCCTGTTTCTCACATTATCCCCTATCCGGAAATGATGGCTGAACACTATCTCTACATCCCATCGTTCGGTTTCTGCCTCCTCGTGGCCCTCGGCCTGGCTCGCTTGACGGAGGGTTTCAAGCCTCAAGCCTCAAGCCTCTGGAAGATGGTGGTCGGGTACGGACTACTTGTGATTTTTCTTATTTTCTATGCGGGACGAACCGTGATCCGCAACCGTGACTGGCGTGACGACCTGACCTTTTATAACCGTGTGGTGAGAGATAATCCCTATTCCGCCCGCGCTCGCCTCGGTCTGGGATACGCATATGACCGCGGCGGCCTCACTCGGATGGGTATTCAGCAGTATCTCGCCGGCCTGAGAATCGATCCGCGGGATCCGCGATTGTACACCAACCTGGGAGCGGCGCACTTGAAACTCAAAGAACTTGGCGAGGCGGAACTGGTCTATCAGAAAGCGCTGAAGTTGGGCTTTCGCAGCAGCGAGCTCTTGAATAATTTAGGTTTTCTGTATACGCAGAAAGGGGAGTTTGGCAAAGCCCGCGCTGCCCTAGAACAAGCAGAGAAGCTTGCGAAAAGGGGAGACCCGGCGGTCCAGGCGAATTGGGGCTTTCTATATGAAGTGCAGAACAAGCTACCTGAGGCGCTGCAGGCATATCGAAAAGCCAAGGCGTTAGATCCTGACAATGCGGTGTACGCTCAGAAAATAAATGGGTTGGAAGAAAAACTCACGAAACAAGGGCAAGGGGCTGGAGAGAGTGCTGAAAACGGCCGGCCGGACGCCCCTTAGGCGGCACTGTGCATGCCTGACGGGCAATGGGGCACGGTGGCGGCAGCCTCTTTTGTTGGTACTGTCCTAATTTGCCGGTGTCTTATGTCCGTGCTGCCTTTCGCTAGGATCGAGGAAGTGTCCTACTTCGCCGAGTGCTCTTTTGTTCCTAACTCTTGACACGGCATCTAGCCACTGCTAGAAGGGCGCTGATCTATGGGAGGAGAAGTAGAAGGCGGTCTTGACCAGCCAGGGAAGGCCCTTCGATTTCAGCAGTGCACAAACGGACTGTTTGTTCTCTGGTTGTTTATCTTCCTTTTCGTATTTGGGGCTTGTTCCTCAGAACGGCGGGGAGGTGAGGCAGGAACTTTGGAGGAACGGGCAAAAGGGTTTTGGGAGGCACGGGTTGCCGGCGACGATCTCAAGGCTTACAACTACGAAGCCTATGCCAAAACCGGTGGGATGACCTTACAGCAATATATTCAGGCCCGTAATTCTACTCTCAAATATACAGCATACGAGGTGAAGGGGACTGTCGAAAAAGGGGATGAGGCGACGGTGAAAGTCGATGTGCAGTATCACCTGATTATTCCTGCCAGGGCGGACCTGAATCTTTCAACAACGATAGATGAGCGCTGGGTGCGGATCGACCGACAATGGTACCGCCAGTTAGAGCAGCCAGGGGCGCGCAAAACCTCTGGCTGAGGGGTAGGTCTTTCGCTTGACAGCGATGAAAATTTGCATTAAAGTGCGGTGCGTTTGCCGCTTTTCGAGAAAGGGTAGGGATGTGAGAGAGGCACGGGCCAGCCCAGGGCCGCGAGACTGGAGGAGGTGAGGCATGGAGAGAAAATGACTCGGGACGGAAAGAGTAAAAGCCAACCGGTCGTAAAAAGACCGGGCGAGATGGAGAGCAGAGACAAGAAGAGGAAAACGATGGAAGAAAGGAGATGGACGATGGATAGAAAAAAATTCGGTGTGGTGCTAGTTGCACTGATGACGGGAGTAGCCCTGTCTGTGGGTAGCGTCTGGGCACAGGCACCGGACGGGCTTGCGCCACGTGCTACGGCGGGCTACCTCATGGGGGATCCGGCTCCTGGCAAGCTCATACCTTATTTCAAGGTGAGCCCGACGCTCGCCACGATCATCGGTATCGAGAATGCCGAGGAAGACGCTTCACTCTCACCTGTTAACCTTAATTTGGGCGGAGAGGATGTACAAGTCCATGTCACCGTTTTTAATAAGTCGAGCGTCGAACTGCTCAACTTAGATCTGTGCATGTCACCGCTTGATTTCGGCTATATTGTCTTGCAGAAAGGGGCGCCGACTGCTGCCCAGATTGCTGACCTAAATAAAGACACATCACATGGCGGGCAGGCTACAACGCGGGGTTCGCAACCTAAGGCGATAGTTCTCAGTGTGGACACAGGGGATATCGCGACAGAGGGTTACGTGAGCGTGAGAGCGGTAACGGAGTTTGGCACGAACAATGGTACTTGTGGCAATGGCTTCACCGGGGAAGACCAGGAGGGCTTCATTCCTGATGGTATTGCCGAGCCTCTGGCGACCTGGGCGATCCTGCTTGATGTAGGGAGCGGCTTTTTTGCCACCGAGATTCCCACACCGACCGCCATCGTGGATATTTTCGGTGATGTGTTCGGTGGAGCTGGGGCATTTGGGCTCATTCCGGGGCCTATAAAGGATGGTAGCGGTAAGGTGATACCGGACAACATCGGTGCATTTGGCCACCCCAATGCTGGCAACATCGTGTTCGCCCGGTACGACGTTAACCCCACTGTGGGGTCACACACGGATATCTTCGTGTGGCTGGCGAACAACAGCAGCAGTCGCGCCAACTGGTTTGCCCTCTTGGACTGCGAGGACGAACTGCAGCTCTCTACAAGGATCGACTTGTCGCACGAGGTGAATGTCATTGATCCAGATACGCTGTCGGGCATAGGGCAGTGCAAATTCGATAAGCAATACCGCGGTGTATTGCGGTTCCAAATGCCGGACACGGGATTCCTCTGGTCTCACATCAGTCAGGACAGCGCGCACTTCGTAGAGAGCTTCTTGGGGTATAACCTCGAGAATAACGCCTTTATCGATTGCGCACCGGGTGATGATTTTGACGATTTCCATGGATCTGCGGACTATCTGTGCCCTAATCTTTAGCAACCCACTGTAGCAGGTCCAGAGGGAAGCAAGGTTCATAAGAACACCTGCTTCCTCAAAGAAAAGAGGCAAGGGTTCTATGACCCTTGCCTCTTTTTTGTTCAGCAATATGCAAGGATGGATAATTCAAGGCCAAGACTTGGGGAAGTGTTATAAGCTCTATGCCCGCCCTTTGGACAGATTGCGTGAGGTGCTGGCTTTTCGCAGCAAAGCCTATCATCAGGACTTCTGGGCGCTGCAGCAGGTGAGCTTTGCGGTGCAGCGAGGGGAGTCGTGGGGGATCATTGGTGAAAATGGCGCCGGCAAGTCCACTCTGCTAAAACTCATTGCTGGGGTCACCCGCCCGAGTCAAGGAAGTGTGGAAGTTCAGGGACGAGTCGGCGCACTCTTGGAACTCGGCACCGGTTTTCACCCAGAGTACACTGGTCGAGAAAACATCTACTTCTCCGCTGCCATGATGGGATTGAGCAAGCCTGAAACTGAGGCGCTGCTCCCGGAGATCATCGATTTTTCCGGCCTGGGAGATTTCATCGACCGACCGGTGAAGACCTATTCAACCGGGATGTTCATGCGACTGGGGTTTTCCGTCGCTACCACCGTCAACCCGGATATTCTGATCACGGATGAAGTCCTTGCGGTTGGCGACGAATCTTTTCAGAAGAAATGCGTGCGCCGGATGGAGGCTTTTCTAGCGCAAGGGAAAAGCTTGTTGTTCTGCTCCCACAGCATGTACCATGTCAGGAAGTTATGCCAGAAGGCGCTATGGCTCGAGCACGGGCAGGTCCGAGCTGTGGGGGACGTGTCTGTAGTAACTAATAGTTATGAAGATTACATCCGCGAGACCGAGGCCCGTGTACGACCACACGAGGAAGTGAGAGGAAATCAAGATTCTGCCGAGTATAGCCGTTTGCGCGCAGTCCGGCTTCTGAACGCGGCGGACCAGGAAGTCGCTCGCTTTGCGATGGGAGACCTCGTGCGCTTAGAGATTATTGCCGAGACTCCGGATGGCATCGCGCCGGTTGTGGCCGTGGGCTTGGTGCGTAATGACAAGACCGCAATCTACGGGATTTTGAGCGATATCGATGAGGTGCAGCCTAAGGAGATCGGCGACGGGATATTTCGCGTCGTCTATGAACTCATGGATCTCAATTTGTTGCCCGGCAGCTATACTTTTCGCGCCCACGTCTGTGATCCGTCGGGGCTTCGGCTTTTCGATACGGTGGAGAAAGATTTTAGTGTGCAGGGAAACACCCGCGAGTTCGGCATCTGCCGCCTGCGCCACCGCTGGGTGGTCTCATAGTCGTTGCTCCACCCGAGTGAAAAGACGAGCAGGTTATCGCTGATGGCGTCGTCCTTCTCTGACCACCCCCTGACATTTCCCGACAATTGAGCGAGCAGTGGGGATAGTCTACACTCTTGCCGTGCAGCGGCACCTCCTGGCCACGATGGTCAGGAGGGACATCGGTGCACGGTTTGCCGGCTCGAGCCTGGGCGGCCTGTGGACCCTCATCCATCCGGCCATCATGTTGAGCTTATACACCATGGTGTTTGCTTACATCTATCGTGTGCCGCAGATTGAGGGAGGGTACGGCTTTACGGAGTTTGTCTTCTGCGGCCTGTGGCCGTGGATGGCCTTTCAAGAAGCCTGTCTGCGCTCGGTGACGGCCATTACCGACAATGCTAACCTGGTC
>JBGPOI010000341.1:0-5736 GCA_041487975.1 Binatia bacterium
CAGACCTGCCTTGGCGGCGTCTCGCGCCCGATCGGCGGTCAACTTAAAGGCGAGGGTATCCATCTCGTATTGCGCCATCCGGTTGCGCAGCGACGCGTCAGCGACGCGTTCCCCCGCAAAATCAACATACTCACGCGCCCAGTCACGAATTGTGCGTCTCTTGCCTCCGCCTGCGCCAAAGGCCGACGCGATCATGGTGCGCTCATGATTGAGCAGCGCTTTCGCGACCGTCCAGCCGTGGTTGACCTTAAAGACGACATTCTTGGCCGGCACCATGACATCAGTCAAAAACGTCTCGCAGAAGGGCGAAGAGCCGCTGATCAGCTTGATCGGTCTGACCTCGACACCCGGCGAAGCCATGTCCATCAGCATGAACGTGATCCCTTCCTGCTTAGGCGCGTTGGGGTCAGTGCGCACAAGCAAAAACATCCAATCCGACAGGTTCGCGTACGAGGTCCAGATCTTCTGGCCGTTTATGACGTAATAGTCGCCTTGCAACACGGCGCGCGTCTGCAGAGAGGCTAGGTCACTGCCCGAGCCGGGCTCAGAATAGCCTTGGCACCAGCGAATCTCGCCACGAACGATCTTGGGCAGATGCTCCCGTTTCTGCTCTTCAGTGCCGTACTGTAGGAGAGTAGGGCCGATCATGGTGAGGCCAAAACCGGACAGGGGTTCAGGCAGCCGCAAGGTCGCCATCTCCTGGCGGAGGATTTTGGCTCCTTCTTTAGACAGGCCACTACCGCCATATTGGATCGGCCACTCGGGCGCGGTCCACCCTCGCTCGGCCATAACGTCAAGCCAGCGTTTCATGTCTGGATTGGGGTAGATGGCTTTTCGTCCGCCCCAGTTTCCTTCGCCCAGAGCCAGGGTGAGCTTCCTGACGCCAACCGGGGAGTTGTCTAACAGCCACTGGCGGGCTTCAGCGCGAAATTGTTCGAGGTCGGCCATGATTGAATCCTCCGCGAAAAAGTAGGGGCAATTCATGAATTGCCCCTACACGAAGAGACTGCCAGAGGTGAACTGCTTTAAGCAGCCTTGGCCGCTGGAGCCGGCATTCTCAGCTCCACCGGTTCTTCAAGCAATGGCGTGGTCTTCCACTTCTTGAGTTCCGGCATCACGTGCTTGACGAAACACTTCATGCTGCGCTCGACCTCGTCGAACGGCATCCCCGCGTAGCTGAAGTTACACATGACACCATTCATGTTGATCGTGTCTTTCATGAACGCGAGCTTCTCCAGCACCTGGTCAGGCGTGCCCCACGGCATCAGCTTGGCGAAGTCGCGGGCAGCTTCGTCCATACCGTGGCGTGCGATATATTTGCTGACGCCACTGTAGAATTCGTAGCTCTTGTGCGAGCCAAACCGCTCATTGGTCATTTCGTAGTGCTTCATCGCGGTGTGATAGTAGGCGGTGATCCAGTGCATGGCCCGCTCTTCCGCCCGCGCCTTGTCCTCGTCGACATAAAAGAAGCCGCCGCTCAGTGGTTGCGGGGGTTCGGTGCCGTTCACTTCCCGCCAGACCTTGTGGTAGACCTCGAAGTCCTGCTTCACCGCCTCCCAGGGTTTCTGCGGGATCACCAGCACCCCGACCCCGAGTTTCGCCATGATCGGCATCGACTCAGGCGACACTGCCGCGGCGTAGGTGCGGCCACGGAACGAACGGGCTGGAAACGGCCGGATTTCACGACGCGGCTGATTGGTCACCAGCCCACCTTCCATGTAGCCTTTCTCCAGCGCGTTCAGAATCAGTTCGGCATATTCAACGAAACGATTCCGTCCTTCGTTCTGATCGAGGCGAAAGCCTTCGTACTCAATCCGGGCCAACCCGCGACCAAGACCCAGAATGAACCGGCCATTTGACAGATGATCGAGCAGAGAGACTTGTTCAGCGACGCGGATGGGATCGTGCCAGGGCAGTACGACGACCATCGAGCCCAGCTTCACATGCTTGGTTTTCCCGGCCATGTAAGAGAGAAACTGCAAAACATCAGGGACCATGGTGTAGTCGTCGAAGTGATGTTCTACTGACCACACCGAGTCAAATCCCAGAGGTTCGGCCATCTCGGCGAGCCGCAGTTCCTGGCGGTAGACCTCGGTGTCGGACAGGGCGTTATTAGGGTTCTGAAAAGCGGCTCCGTAACCAATGTGCATGGTATCTCCTCCTTCATGCGTTTACTGTGAAATTTGCTAACCTATATTAGCGGTCAGCACGCGCGGGGACAACCTGAGTTCATCTAAATCAGACCACAGAAGATTTGTACACTTGTTCAACCGTGCTGGAATGTACCAATGCCATTTAGTCTGATTTAGTAGTGAAGCTTAGCTCCATCATTGCGCGGCGATGCCGCCATCGACTGCCATCGGTAAGCCGGTGACAAACGATGCTGCCTCCGAACACAGCCACACCACTGCCTCGGCAATTTCCTCGGGCTTCCCCATCCGTCCTACCGGCTCTGCGGCGACCATCCTCTCCGCCCGGCCTGCCCTCTGGCCGGTGATACGCTCGACCATCGGCGTTTTGATGACGCCCGGACATACCGCATTCACACGAATGCCCGATTTGGCGTACTCCAGCGCCGCCGTCTTGGTGAGCCCCACAACTCCATGCTTACTCGCCACATAAGCCGGCATTTGTGGAACCCCCAGCAGCCCGGCATCCGAGGCGGTGTTCACAATCGCGCCACCTCCCTGTTTCAGCATCTGGGAGATTTCATACTTCATGCACAACCATACTCCGGTCAAATTGATGCTGATGACACGGTTCCAGTCCTCTTCGCGGTAATCCGCCGTCCTTCCCGTGGCGCCTTCAATCCCGGCGTTATTGTGTGCGCAGTCGAGCCGGCCGTAAGTAGCCACCGCTTTCTGCACCATCGCCTCCACCTCAGCGGCTTTCGCCATATCTGCTTTGACGAATACGGCTTCGCCGCCCGCGGCTTTGATCAACCGCACCGTCTCTTCCCCGCCGTCAACGACAACGTCGGCGACGACCACCTTCGCGCCTTCGCGGGCGAACACTAAGGCCGTCGCACGGCCAATGCCAGATCCAGCGCCAGTGACTAAGGCAATCTTACCGTCTACATGTCCTGCCATTGCGTATCTCCTTCCTCGTCCTGCGGGTACACATCAAAGCACCTGACGAGCCAGCTCCTCCAATTCGGCGATCACTTCATTTCCTTTCATTCGTTTGAGCCAGATCGTTGCATGGGAGATCCCTGCTTTCTCCAGGGTCTCGATCTCCTCACGAGCGCCAAACTGTCCCGGCTGGCCAAACGCGATCACATCCAGCGACTTTGGGTCGCGCCCGGCTTGCGCTGCCAGCTCGTTGAGGGTTGCGCGGCCGCGCTGGATTCCTTCGACTGAAACCCCTGTCGGCAGCCAGCCGTCTCCCCACTCAACAATGCGCTTGAACACATACTTCGCAGTCCCGCCTAGGAGCACTGGCGGATGCGGCTTGTATGCGGGCTTGGGGAAGGACCGCACGGCGGGGAAGTTATAGTACTGCCCGTGGTATTCTGACTCTTCTTTGGTCCACAGCTCTTTCATTGCCAGGATAGCTTCGCGGGTCTGCGTCCAGCGATGGGCAAAGTCTCCTCCCATGATTTCCGTTTCTTCCTTGAGCCAGCCAGCTCCGATACCAAAGAGAAACCGGCCACCAGAGTAATAGTCGAGCGTCGCTATCTCTTTTGCCAGCAGCAGCGGGTTGCGCTCGGGCACCAGACATACGCCCGTCCCGAGCTGGATGGTCGAGGTCGCTGCCGAGGCCCGAGCCAAAGCGACGAACGGGTCGGCAATGATACCGACCGCGGCGGGAATACGACCGTCAGGTGACGCCGGATAGCGTGAAGAATAATGGACCGGAAGGATGGGATGCTCAGGCACCCAGAATGACGCGAACCCCAGCTCCTCGGCTTTCTTAGCGACAACGGCGGGATCGGCCGCCTGTTCTGAAGCCAGCAGAAAAACTCCAACTTTCATGACAACCTCCTTATTTGTGTTCCCATGCCTGTTGCAGGGGACAAGATCTTACTTCAGGAGAATCTTTACGGCAACGCAGCATTAGGTCATCTTGCAGAGGGGAGCAATAGGCGGAGGTGGAAATAGGACTCGCTAAACAGGCGAATGGAGAAAGGAGCCATAAAAACGATGGCAGAAAACAGGCCGACACCCTATCGCGTCGTCATCTTAGGATCTGGACCGGCGGGACTCACGGCGGCGTTGTATACCGCACGCGCCAACCTCGAGCCGTTGGTGATCGAAGGCAGCCAACCCGGCGGCCAGCTCACGATTACCACCGAAGTAGAAAACTATCCGGGTTTTCCCAAAGGCATTATGGGGCCGGAAATGATGACCTTGTTTAAGGAACAGGCCGAGCGCTTCGGCACTCGTTTCTTGTATGGCGACGTGACTAAGGTCGATCTCTCGCGGCGGCCGTTTGTCCTGAGCTGTGACAAGACAGACTACACCGCCGAGGCCCTGATCATTGCCACCGGCGCGACCGCCAAATTGCTGGGGTTGGAATCTGAAAAGCGACTGATGGGCTATGGCGTCTCCGCCTGTGCGACCTGTGATGGTTTCTTTTTTCAAGAGAAAGAGGTGATCGTGATCGGTGGCGGTGACACAGCTCTAGAAGAGGCGCTGTTCCTCACCAAATACGCCAGCAGAGTGACGATCGTCCATCGCCGCGATCAGTTACGCGCGTCCAAGATCATGCGGGACCGGGCGCACAAAAATGCCAAGCTCGGTTTCCTCTGGGATTCGGTGGTAGAGGAAATCTACGGTGACCCACAGGGCGAAGGAGTGAGCGGGGTGCGGCTCAAGAACCTGAAGACCGGCCAGTCGAGCGACTTCCGTTGTGACGGCGCGTTCATCGCCATCGGCCACTCCCCCAACACGCAGCTTTTTCACGGTCAACTCGACAGGGACGAGGTTGGTTACTTGATTACTCAACCGCACTCGACCGCGACTAAAATTCCCGGCGTCTTCGCTGCCGGTGACGTGGCGGACAAAGTGTATCGCCAGGCGGTGACCGCCGCGGGCACGGGTTGCATGGCGGCGATTGATGCAGAGCGGTTTTTAGAAAGCCACGAATAGAGGGAGGACTTCATGAAAGCTGAGACCAGTGGTGGACTCGGTATTCCCGCTCAAGGACACCGCCGCCGCACACGAACGCCTGGAGAGCCGCGCGGGCAGTTCGGTAAGGTTGTAATGGTGCCGGAGTAAAGAAGAGAGGACTGAGCAATAAAGACCAAGGACTGAGTAGGACAGCCTGGATAACAAGGAAGCCTTTTGCTCAGTCCTCATTAGGTTTTCATTCTTTCACCCGCGGAATCACCTCTTTCACCAGCAACTCCAGCGAACGCATAACCTGGGCCGTGGGTTGACCTGGGAATTGCATGCGCAAGATCATGATTTCGATATTCGCCTCATCACGATAGCGGCGCAATTCGTGGGCGCAGAATTCGGGGTCGCCGATGATGTGACGATCCTTGCGAAAGTTCTCTGATTCGAAGTAGGGATCGTTCGGATCAGTTACCCGCCGGCGCGAGCCGTCAGGATTGGTGTCGAAGAACGGGATCCACGGCGGACAGTAAACCTTACGATAGACATACAGGAAATGCGGCTTGACCTCTTCCCACGCCTGACGTCCATCCTCGGCCACGTAAAACTCGCGGATCAGTGCCCGGGGAAACTGAGCCGGGTCGCGGCCGAAGTCTCGCAGCGACTGGGTGTAGTCGCC
>JBGPOI010000342.1:0-5735 GCA_041487975.1 Binatia bacterium
CACGCCGGTGCAGGTCGCTTGATAGGCGCGCACCACCTCCCGTAGCTCCTCGGGGTCGAGTTGCGCGGAGAGCGCGGTGGAGCCCACCAGGTCACAGAACATGACCGTGAGCTGCCGCCGTTCGCCGTCAACGGGTCTAGCGTCTAGGGTCTGGCGTCTAGCGTCAGAAGAGGTTATTTGCTCCTTCTCCGATTCCCCGTTTCTCCGATTCTCCGGTTCCTGTGCCCCTTCGCCGGTCCACACCAGCACCTTCCCCTCTTCATCGACTGCGAGGCGCTTGGCATCAATAAGATCTGCCTTGAGATCTTCCAGGTCGTCGTCGTTCAGTGCGAACCGTCGCTTCAGGATGCGGTAGGCCACCCGCCCTTCACGCTGCAGCAACTCCTGCACTTGCGTCAGAATCTCCTCGAAGGTCATCGGCGGTTCCCTCAGACTATGTCCCTAAACCAGGCGGCATGAGATTGGCACACTAGAGTTGTCACCCTGAGTGCAACGAAGGGTCTCGGCATGAGATTCTTCGCTCCGCTCAGAATGACAGTCCTGAAGAGCCTTATCATAAAGTGTACGAATGTTTTGTATTCCGGTTTAGCTGGCTTTGCGGTGTAACCGATCAAGTTTCTCTAGGATTCGCAATCCGGCTTGAGGAGACCCTCTTGCCGCAAGCGCACGGAACCGTATTTCCGCATCGTGTTGTACTAATGCGATCGTCGATAACTCGTCCATCAACCGGTTAATGCTCATGCCCCGCTGTCGGGCTAACTCGCGGAGCCGCTCGTGTTTGTCTTCTGGCAAGCGAATCGTTAAGGTTGACATTTTTCGCGTACCTCTCTCAAGAATTGTGCTGGAGTTCGGATCTTCAGGTGGGGGAAGCGGAGTTCTGGGTTTGCAAAGTCACGGACATTATACGTGAGGAGGTATTCCGCACCACCAGCTACTGCGAGCTCTACCAGATGGTTATCCGATTCGTCCGGGAGGTTTGGCCGCCACAGATAATACACACGAACCCATCGACAGACGCTTAAGTACGCCTGCCACAGCGTCTCGCGCTCTTGCTTGGTGATGAGGGACCTTGACCACACGACTGTTCTCTCCAGTAGTGACTCGTACTCAGCAAACAGTGCCTGCCCCATCAACGCTTCATCCGTTCCCTGCAAACAACGTCGCAACACGGCTCGGCTTGCCCCCTGTTTACTCAGAATAGCGGAGACGAAGACATTGGTATCAAGCACGAGACGCACTGGTGAACGATAGCATATATGCTGTCAATGAAGACACCCCTCCGTCGAGCCCCACAACCGGTCTGCAAGGGTACGCTCAAGAATCAGCACCGTAGCCCGGATGGAAATCCGGGGAACAAAATAGCAACGGCTCCTGATTGCACTCCGTTGCATTGCTTTCGAGTGACGAACGTTGAACCTTGAACCCGTTTTGAGACACTGGACCCTAAATCGAACCACACGACATTGGGACACTGCCCGAGGCAGCCGGTAGGGGCGAAGCTTGTCTTCGCCCTGCTGGGTGCGGCCTCCCGATGGGCGGTCACAAGGATCGCCCCTACACAGAGTGCCAATCTCTTGTGGTCTGATTTAGCCGCTAGACCCTAGACTCTCCGCCTCTTTACTCCTTCGCCTGCCTCAGGACAACCAGCAGGCGCTATCCCCACCCTATCATGCAGCCAGCCCTGCCGAGGAGATAGAGTTGCGGCAGCAACTCGCCTACCTCTTTGGTCTGGCGCTTGCAAAGAGGTAGGGGGTCCGATTCACCGGACCCACCCAAGGGCTTGATAAATCAAGCCCCTACCCAGGCTTTGGCCGGATCGAGGATAATTCTCTGCCCCAATAGGTTTCCTGCAGATGCACTAGGTGAGTGCATTGCGCACTCGGTAAAAGTCTCGCCGCCACGGGCCGATTTTGACATATCCGATCAGGCCATAGAGGCGAAAGCCGGTTTTGGCGTCAGCTCGCAAGCTGGCCCGGTTCTCTGGCAAGATATCGGTTACCATGCGCCGGTAGCCAGCGGCCTGAAAGTACCGTAGTTTCTCAGCCGTCAGTGCCGGGCCGAGGTTCTGTCCGCGAAAAGCTGGCTCGGCGAACGAGTCATAGCCGTAGACTTCATCTAGGGCCAAGCGGAGTTCGCGGGACAAATAGTCAAGCCAAGCGCGATTGGTAGCTGCCCAGCTCGTGGCGACTACCCGTCCTTGAGAGCGCGCTACGAAGCACCAATGCCCGGCGTCAAGCTGGGATTGGACCTCGGCCACATCCGTCCCACCACGGAATTCCACATACTCGGCTATTGCGCTCTTCTGCAACAGGCTCATCACTACCGGTACGCGCGCCGTCACTGTGGGAAGGGGTTCCTGCAGCGGGCGTTCGAGCAGCAGCAATCGGCGATACACGGTCTCGCCAAGAATCTTAAACCATAGACTCCGGACACCTTCCTCTCGCAGGACTTCTCTTGTTCGCGCCAGCGCCACCCGGAACTTCCCGCGTTCGCCTGCCACTAACGCAGTTGCCATGCGTCGCCCTCCTTCGCGGCACTGCACTGCGACATGACCCTGCGGATCTTCTCCCCAGGGACCCGCGGGATCGTCTCGACACACTCAACTTGCAGGACGACCTCGCCCGGCAAAGCGCGGCGGAGCTCAGCTTCGATCCCCGCAAGGAGACCGGCGCTATCGCCCGGGGCGACCACTTGGAGGCTGAGGCGGTGTGCGTCCTCCTGCAGTACTCTCCACTGACGTAACTCAGAGTAGTGGCCGAGGACTTCGTGAAAGAAGGGCCAGAAGAGCCGACCTCCACCAGGCAAGACCACCGAATCCACAGCGCGGCCGTAAATGCGCCTCAGGAGCGGCAGGCTGCGTCCGCATGGGCAAGGCCGAGAATCGCTCTCTGCCAGGTCACCCGTATGGTAGCGAAGGATCGGCATTGTCCACATGCCCAAGGCAGTGGCAATGATCGGCCCTGGCTCGCCAGGTGGCGCTGCAACTTCGACAATGTGGCTGTCAGCGCTTACATGAAAACCACGTCTGAGCTCACATTCCCAGGCGAAGTTCGACAATTCCTCCAACCCGAAGACATCCACCGGATCGGTTCCCAGCACGCGGCGGACCACGAGCCGTGCGGCTGGCATTAGTGTCTCACTGTCGGAGACGATGATCCGCGGTCGCGGTGGTTCGAGGCCAAGCGCCTCGATTGCTTCGGCCAGTGCATGCAGTGTTCCTGCACCCGCGACGACCACCTGTGGCCGTGTTTCAACCAGGCGCCGCGCCCAAGATTCCGGTGGGTCGAGAATGGACACCCACTCTTTCGGGGCAATGCCGAATCGCTGGACGAAAAAACGCTGCCCCATGGTCATGCGGATTTCCAGCGTCCGGTCAGTCCAGCGAAACCCGTGTTCGAACAGAATGCGCCAGGCCACGGCGCGCTGCCACCGCTGGTCGCGCGGTCCCAGATAGATCCGCAGCGGCGTTCCGGTGGAGCCACTCGTGTCAACCGTCGTGCAGTGCCGAGGATCGACGTCGCGCGCGACGACCTCCTCGGGGCGCGCCGCTTTGAGGCGCTGTTTCTGGAGAATAGGAATCTTGTCGAGATCGTCCAGTGAACGAAATTGCTCGGGCCGAAATCCGACCTCATCGTACAGGGTACGGTAGAGCGGGACATTGTGGTAGGCATGCACCAGGAGCTTGCGCAGTTGCTCTTCCTGTACCCGCCGCAGCCGTTGTGCCGGCCAGTGACTCGATGCCAGAGCCGTGCGAATCAGCCGAAAGGTTTTCCATCCGTCGAGGAGCATTGGCAATTATTCTCAGGAGGAAGCCGGTTTCTTTGGCCGAGCACGTTTTTAGGAACGGCAGTGTGAAATGACCGCCTTCACCTTACCGTTCGGCTGTGGCGGAATAGCCTCCACTCGCTCTAGTGCCACCGTAATGTTCTCTCCCAGAATCGAACGGAGAGTAACGGCCAATTCCTGGGACGTGAGTGACCAATCTTTCGCGCCAATACAAACGGCCCGGAGCAAGAACCGCTGGAGATCTTCCTGAATCAGTTGCACCTGAATGACACCGGGGACACGATGGAGTGGAGCCAGGACGACTAACGAGTGGATCAACTGTCCACCAGGGAGCGCGATGAGGTCATCGGCTCGGCCATCGATCCGTGCGATCGTCGGCAACGTGCGGCCGCACGGGCACGGCCCTTTACTTAAGGTCACTACGTCTCCTTGTTGGTAATTCAGCAAGACGGTCGCTCGGTTCGTAAGGTTCGAGATGAGGATCTCTCCCGTTCCCCCTGGACCCACTGGATTGCCGTTCTTGTCCACCACCCGGACGGCTATGTAGTCAAGGCCGATATGGAAACCCTGACGCCGTTCGCACTGAAACGCGATATGTAACGCTTCCGCGGCCTGATACGATGAGACCACCGGCACGCCAAATTCAGTCTCAATGAGAAGTCGGTCCGCGTCGGCCATGTGATCTCCACCGTAAAGAACAACCTTCGGCCGAAAGATGGGGAGATGGTGTTCCCATGCTCGCCGAAAGAGAACGCCAAGGTAGGATCCGTAGCCGGCCAATACCTCTGGTTGCACCGCAGCGAGGCGCGTGAGGTTCTCTGCAAAAGTATCTCCAGGGGAAAGAGAGCTATACGCATGAGCCAAAATCTTGGGCACTAAGGAATAAGAGGCATAGAAGTCGTGTATCAGGAAGCCGATACTTCCCGGCCGAGCAACAGACATCACGCGGTAGCCAAAGCTGCGTCCCACGAACTGAGCCAGAACGAGGCGTCGTCTGCGTCCATGCGCTAAGGCCAGGAAAAGGGCGGCCGCATCGTAATTGATCTTTCGTAGCCGTCCCGCGGTTCCACTGGAATGCAGTTGAAGACCACGTCCATTGGCATACCGGCGAGACAGGAATCGTTCCGGGTCGCGAGCCAATTGATCCCCCGTCAGGATGGGCAGTCGCGCCAGGTCATCGGCGGTGAGAAAGTCACCAGGGCGGAGACCGGTCTTGTCCATGACCTCCCGATAGTACGGCACCGTCTCGTACGCATGCGCAATCATGGCTCGGACCCGCCGGTTCTGGATGGCTTGAAGTTCTGCCAGGGGACGATAGGGAAGCCGCGCTTCGGCGGAAAAATGCCAAAACGTAAAGGCATTCCAGTACGCTTTGTGCAACCAGCTTGGCATCACTTTTTCAGCAACCTGTGATAAGGTCTTAGCAACGATAAAACTCCCAGTGAAATAGCGTCGGTGCGTATGTTCTAAATAGAACCACATTGAACAGAAAGTGCTTCACCCCTAAGGATGGCAAGTGAAAGAGCTTATCAGAACACTTAGAGGTGAAGCGATAGAGTTTTATCTTCGCATAACAGCGCGGGAACGCCAAGCCTTGGTGGAACAGTATCGCAAAGAGGTGAACCCGCGTGTCCGGTTGCGGGCGCACATTCTCTTATTGCCGGCCCAGGGCTACCCGTGGGCGCTGATTGCCGGCGTGCTGTTTTGCCGCACGCACACGATTGCGCGCCGGAAGAAGCGTAAGGAAGTTTTCATTCAGCGTTGGCCTCTCTTCTCAGCGTCGCAACGGTGTTGTTGCACGAATAGGCAAGGGTCGTCAGGTCTGCTAAACCCCAGGTATGAAGAAGAAGACACACCAGCGCATCCGCAATTGGCCGGAGTATAACGCGGCGGTGATCGGGCGCGGCAGCCTCACGTTGTGGGTTGACGAAGCCGCGCTCCAAGCCTGG
>JBGPOI010000343.1:0-5735 GCA_041487975.1 Binatia bacterium
CCATCATCAGTTGTAGTGCTGGATCAATGATCGCTCTGGCTTCTTCGGGATCGAGCCCTTCGATCAGCGCCGTCGAGCCTTTGAGATCGGCAAACAAGGCGGTGATGGTTTTGCGCTCCCCGTCGGTCGATCCCCGTGCTTCCAGCGCTGCCTGCTCCGCGCGGATGCGTTCCGCTAGGTGTGGCGGCGTGTAGCTGACTGGGGGTTGGGGGTTCGGGGTTAGGGATTGGGGATTGGGGAGGACTTGGGACTCGGGACTCAAAACCGGCGCAGCGCCGGTCCACACGAGTACTTTCCCGTCTTCATCCGCTGCGACACGTTTGGCGTCGATCAGTTCCTCTTTCAGTGCCGCAATGTATTCATCGTCAATACTAAAGCGCAACTTCAACGCCCGATAGGCGAGACGACCCTCTCGTTGGAGTAAAGCGAGGACTTGCGCCAAAATCTCGTCGAACGTACTCATTTGCCCTGTGTCTCTCCTTGTTCGAGGAGGATGCGAATTTCTTCGATCAGTACAGGTAGATTTGGTTGCGTGAAACTCAGTGCCGACGCAGGAACGCGATGATGCTTCGGGTCCGGCGGCACGTGCTTATGGTGAGGATGCGTGCTCTGCAAGAGCGGGTCGTGCGGATGGGGTTGTGAGTCGTACCAGTACAGTTTCTCCTCCCCTCGCCACACCTCATAGCCGTAGGCGTCAATGACGGCAGGCAGTCGGTCGTAGACGATGCGTTCGCGGACAACCAACCGGAGGTCACGGACGAAATACAGTTCCCCAGCAACTCGGGCGAGCGACACCCCGTGGCGCACAAACGTCAGGGTAGACCGCCCAATGAACGGGAACTGTTCAGCAAGCCCATAGAGGAAGAGTTCATAATCTTCGGGCGTACGGAAGGGATTACTCATGAGGCGACCTGAATGAGTCCGGCAAGACTTGGCAGGTTGTGTTGGAGCCGTTGGACCTCGTTCCGGTATTCCGCTTGCCTGGTCAGCCAGGTGCGATACACACTGGCCCATTCACCGAAGTCGAGGGTCCACTGGTCATTCTCCGGTTCTTCCCCACTCGCATAGGCGGCATAAAAGGTTTCCGACCGGATGCCATACTTGCGCTCGAACGCCAACAGATCTTCTTCAAGCGCGTGAATGTCAGTGAGCAGTTCCCGTAACGTCATAGGATCGTCCTTTTCCCAAAAATACCCGAAGGCCCAGGCCTTGCCTAGTTTCGCAATTCCGCCAACAGCGCTTTCGCTTCTCTGAGGTCCTTGGTGTCAAACCCTTCGGTGAACCACCCGTAAATGTCCGCCAGTATTTGCTAAGCTTCGGCTGTTTTGCCTTGACTCTGCCACAGCCGCGCCAGGCTCGTCGCCGCTCGCAGCTCTAGCGACTTGGCTTGTTGGCGCTGAGCGATTTCGATGGCTTTGAGAAAGCACGCCTCGGCTTCGGATTGGGGATCGGTGTCTTCAGATTTATCTTGACTTGTCTGAGACTTGTCTGAGACTTGTCCGGGACTTGCCTGAGACTGAAGCGTTAGCGTTCCCTTGACCCGATACAACTCCGCCTCGTAGAGGCGTTCATCATTCTTGTCCACCAGCCGCAACGCCTCCGCGACCGCTGCCAACCCGTCCTCTGCCCGTCCTGCTCCCCCATACCCTGCGGCCAGCCAGGCGAGAGAAAGCGTCTTTGGGACTTCTCCTGCATACGCCTCCAAGCCTTGCCGTATCTGTGCCACTCCCTCCACCCACTGCTCCTGCACGATCAGCGCTGCGCCCCGCTGGAGAGTGCGCAATGCCGCGTAATCCGGAAACCCGTGCTCGCTCGATAGCGTCACCGTCGCGTCCGCGTACTCCTGGGCGATCAGTCCCTCCCCGCGCGCTGGATGCAACCAAGCCGCAACGTATAAGGCCTGCGCGAAACTATAGGGGTGACTGAGCTCGCCCGCTAGGTGCAGCGCCTCGCGCATCCGCGTCCGGGCCCTGCTCCGGATACCCCAGAAGCCACAGCGCCATGGCCGTATAGCCGAGACTCCAAACCCTCGGGTTAATCCCTGCGTAGAGGGGCGTCAGCGCCTGGTGCTGGGGCTGGTAGAGCGCCACGCTCTGCTCCAGCGCCCCTCGGGCACGAACCAACTCCCCGCGCCACACGGAGGTGTTCCCTAGGGCAAAGTGCGTTTCGAGGAGCACCCCATCCTCGTTCATCTGCTCCGCGAGCTGCAGGCACTCCTCCGCCAGCGCCCCCGCTGTGCGCAGCTCGCCTCGGGACAAGTGAAACACCCAGAGGCCCCACGGCGCTGGATAGGTCAAGAGCAAGTCCAGCGCCGTGGGGAAATGGGTGATCGCTTCCGTATGGGCCGAACGTTGCACCGCCTGCTGCCCCGCCAACTGGAGATATTCGATGGCTTTCTCGGTATTGGCACTGCGACGGTAGTGATGCGCGAGGTCACTGTAGTGCTCATGGAGCGTTGCGGCGTACAGCGCTTCCAACGCCTGACCGGTGCGCTCGTGTAAGCGCTTGCGTTGCTCTTGCAGCACCGTGCCGTACGCGACTTCCTGAGTGAGCGCATGCTTGAAGATGTACTCGACTTCGGGAAAGGCGGGCTGTTCGTAGAGAAATTCTTTACGCTGGAGCGACGCCAGCAGACGGTAGAGGTCGGCTTCGGGTTGTAGGAGGACTTGCTTCACTAAGCTTAACGGGAACTCCCGGCCAATGACTGAGAGCTGCTGGAGCAAGGCTTTTTCGTCAGGGGCAAGGCGGTCGATGCGCGCCGCTAGAATCCCCTGCACGGTGGGCGGAAGTTGCAGCGTGGTCGTAGGGTGGGTCGTGACCCACCCTACGGAAGCATCTTGCCTCAGCACGCCCTGTTCCACCAACTCTTGGACGATCTCCTCCATGAAGAACGGGGTTCCTTCGGTCTTGTCGAGGATGAGGTGTTTGAGGTGTTGTAGGGGCGGTTCGCGAACCGCCCCTACAGGAAGGCCCAAGAGAACATCGAGAAATTCCTCGGCTTCCTCTCGTCCCAACGGCGCTAACCGCAGCTGGGTGTAATACGTCTTCTGCCCCCACTCATGCCGATATTCCGGGCGGTAGTTGGTTAAGAGCAGCAGCTTGGCGCTGGCCACACTCTCACTGAGTACATCGAGAAATCCTTGCGTCTCCCCATCGATCCAGTGCAAGTCCTCAAAGACCAGGACCACGGGTTGATTGAGACTCTCGCGCAAGAATAGCTTCTTGAGCGCCTCGAACGTTCGCCGCCGGCGAATCTGTACGTCCATCTGCTGCAACGACGAGGGCTGTTCTTCAATCCCCAATAGCGCGAAGAGATAGGGCAACGTCTCTTCTAAGCTGCGGTCGAGCGTCAGCACTTTGCCGGTGACTTTTTCCCGGCGCGTGCGTTCGTCATCCGGCGACTCAATGCGGAAGTAGCTCTTCAGCAACTCAATCACCGGCAGATAGGCTGTGGCTTTGCCATGCGACACCGAGTAGGCTTCCAGCACCAGACAGCCACTCACGGAGAGCAGCTTGAATTCGTAGAACAAGCGCGACTTGCCCAGGCCTGGCTCGCCCATGGTGCCCACAATTTGCCCATGCCCGGCTTTGGCGTGCTCTAGTGCCCGCTGGAGCTGCTCCATCTCGCTCTGTCGTCCCACAAAGCGCGTGAGTCCCCGCCGCGCCGCCACTTGTAGCCGCGTGCGTAACGCTCCGACGCCCAGCACTTCATAGATGTGCAGCGGTTCCTCTACTCCTTTGATCTGCGTGGGTCCCAGATCCTTGAAGGCAAAATACCCGTCCGTCAGCCGCTGCGTGTGGGCAGAGACGACGATCGTGCCGGGATTGGCGAGCTGCTCCATCCGTGCCGCCAAGTTGGTCGAGTGGCCCACCGGCACGTAGTCGGCATGCAGATCGGCTTTGCGAATGGATCTGACAACGACTTCTCCGGTATTGATGCCCACCCGCATCAACAGCGGCGGATAGCCTTTGGTGCGCAGCGTATCGGCATAGCGGCGCATCGCCTCCTGCATGCGCAGGGCGGCGTAGAGCGCTCGTTGGGGATGATCTTCATGGGCCAGCGGGGCGCCGAACAGGGCAAAGATGCCATCGCCCAGGGCTTGGGCCACGTAGCCGTCATACTGATGGACGGCATCCATCATCAACTGCAAGGCGGGATCAATAATCGCCCGCGCCTCTTCGGGATCGAGTCCTTCAATCAGCGCCGTCGAGCCTTTGAGATCGGCAAACAACGCCGTGATGGTCTTCCGTTCGCCGTCGGTTGCCCCACGGGCTTCCAGCGCCGCTTGTTCGGCGCGAATGCGCTCGGCGAGGTGGGGTGGGGTATAACTAACGGGAGGCTGGGATGGTGAAGGCGCACTGAGCGGAGGTGAGGGAGTCCCCTCAGCTCCTTTCCACACCAGCATTTTGCCGTCTTTGTCCACCGCTAGCTCTTTGACCTCGATGAGTTCTTCCTTGAGGGCGTCCAGCACGTCCTCCGTAAGGTCAAACTCTAAGCGGAGCGCCCGATACGACACCCGCCCCTCGCGCTGCAGCCAGGCGAGCGTTTGCGCTACCACTTCAGAAAACTTCATACGCGGTTCTCACTCCTCGGACGATCTCCGCTCACAGTACGACTCCCCCTGGCGGACAGGTCCCCACCAGAATCCTGGTCTCTGTCGGCGACGGGTTTCCTCCCCAGGGGAAAGGATCCTCACTTATGTAGGCGGTTTATCGCTGCCGGACTCGTGTTTACACACCTTCGGAAGTTACCTCTTTTTCATTGCTACAATGATCTAATGATTCAATCCTCAACTAACCCAATGACTCAATGATCCAATGACTTAATGGTCTAATTCTTCTAATAGCGCCTTCGCCTCTTGCAAGTCTCCGGTGTCGAACCCCTCAGTGAACCAGCCGTAAATTTCCGCCAACATCCGCCGGGCTTCTGGCCTTTTCTCCTGACTCTGCCACAGCCGGCTCAGACTTATCACCGCCCGCAACTCCAGGGACTTCGCCTTCTGGCTGCGGGCGATATTGATGGCTTGACGAAAACACTCCTCTGCCTCGGTTTGGGGGTTAAGAGTTAGGGGCTGGAGATTGGTGACTCCGGACTGCGGACTACGGACTGCGGACTGTTTTAGGGTAAGCTGCCCCTTGATCCGATACAATTCCGCCTTCCACCACCGCTCGCCGCTTTCTTGCACTTCAGCAAGCGCCTGAGCCAGCAAGGAAAGACCGGCTTCGGCTTGCCCGACTTCTCCATATGCTTCGGCGAGCAGGATAGACGGCTGCCCCATTCTCTCTATCCCCATGGCTTTCCAGGCGTCTATACCTTGGCGTATCTGGGCAATTCCGTCTTCTCTCTGTCCCTGCTCAACCAGTGCTAACCCCAGCACGAACGTCCCCCCTGCCACCCAGTAGGGAAACCCCTGCTCGCGTGCAAGCGCAATGACAGCCTCTGCGCGTTCTTGAACTGCCCGCCCTTCTCGACGGAAGCGATGGACCGAGGCAATGAACTGCAAGGCAAAAGCGATACTGAAAGGATGGGCAAGTTCGTAGGCCAGAGAGAGAGCTTGCTGTCCCCTCTGGAGCGCTTGATCCGGATAACCAAGATGCCACAAGATCCAAGCCGCATAAGAGAGGCACATCAGCCCGGGATCCTGACCATACACGAAGGCGCCAGCTCGATCGATACGATGCTTCTCGGGATCGTAGAGAGCAATCCCTTGCTCTAGGTGTGTTCGGGCGGAGGC
>JBGPOI010000344.1:0-5729 GCA_041487975.1 Binatia bacterium
AGCAGTCGTGGCGAAAATCTCGGCGATCGGCGCGCCCGGCACGCGCAAACCGACGGGGTTGAGCAACGCCAGCTTGCGCACACGGTTGGCATAACGCGTGGCGAGTTCCGCGGCCAGCCAACCGCCGAGCGAGAGCCCGGCGACGTACGGTTGAGTCAGGCCGAGATGATCCATCAGGTCGGTGTAGTGGAACACCAGATCTTCCATGCTGTCGATCTTGTCCAGCCCTTCAGACTGGCTGAACCCTGGGTGAGCAGGCAGATAAACCATGTAGTGCTGCGACAACATCTCGAAGAATGGCAGCCACGTGACTTCCCCACCGGCGCTGTGCAGGTAGAGCAGCGGATCACCTGAGCCACCTTTGAGCATTTGGATCTTGCTGCCGCGAAGATGAAGAAATATTTCCTGAAAGGGCATTCGGTATTCCCTCTGCAATTCTTACAGAAGATGAGCAGTACCCACCCTACGCACTGGCTGCTACCGGCTGATCGCTGCTTGCGGGTTCGTATTTAAATACCAATCCTTCTTCACCTAGATCAATCTCGGCTTTTCCACCCGCTTGCAACTTGCCGAATAGGATCTCATCAGCCAGCACCTGTTTCACTTCTTGTTGGATCAGCCGCGCCATGGGACGTGCGCCGTAGGTCGCGTCGTAGCCTTTCTCGGCCAGATAGCGGCGCGCCTCAGGCGTCAGCGAGACGGAGACTTTCTTTTCGATAAGTTGCTGGACCAACTCGTTTATGAACTTGTCCACTACGCGCTCGACCGCCTCAGGGGTGAGCGTGCCGAACGTCACGGTTGCGTCCAGCCGGTTACGGAACTCGGGATTGAAGAGCTTTTCCAGTGCCTGTTGACCTTTACTCGTGTTCGAGCGCTCGCCAAAACCGATCGCCGCTGCGGCCATTTCGCGCGCGCCGGCGTTGCTAGTCATAATCAAAATGACATGGCGGAAATCCGCCTTCTTGCCGTTGTTGTCGGTGAGCGTGGCGTGGTCCATGACCTGGAGAAGAATATTGAACAGGTCCGGATGCGCCTTCTCGATTTCGTCCAGCAGCAGCACCGAGTGCGGATTACGGGTAATGGCCTCGGTCAACAGCCCGCCCTGATCGAAGCCCACGTACCCCGGCGGTGCACCAATCAAGCGCGAGACCGTGTGCCTCTCCATGTATTCGCTCATATCGAAACGCAGGAACTGCAAGCCAAGGGTGGCAGCCAGTTGCTTCGCCACTTCGGTCTTGCCGACCCCGGTCGGTCCGGTGAAGAGGAACGAGCCGACCGGTTTCTCCGGATGACCGAGCCCGGCCCGCGACAATCTGATAGCGGTCACCACCGTCTGGATGGCTTTGTCCTGGCCGAACACCACGCGCTTCAAGTCGCCATCCAAGTTCTGCAATCGTTCCTTGTCCGAGGCCGAGACACTACGCGGCGGGATACGCGCGATCTTGGCCACGACTGCTTCGATATCGGTGTCCTGGACAATCTTCTTCTCATCCGTCGCCGGTTTGATCCTGAACGACGCACCGACCTCGTCGATCACGTCGATCGCTTTATCCGGCAAGAAACGGTCGTTGATATACTTGGCCGACAGTTCGGCGGCCGCACGCAGCGCCTCGGGAGTGTAGGTCACGCCGTGGTGCTGCTCGTAATGTGATTTGAGCCCTTCCAAGATCTGGACCGTCTCTTCGATACTCGGTTCGTGCACTTCGATCTTTTGGAAGCGACGCGCCAGGGCGCGGTCACGCTCGAAATAACTGCGATATTCGTGATAGGTAGTCGCACCGATGCAGCGCAACGTCCCGGAGGCGAGCGCAGGCTTGAGGATGTTCGAGGCGTCCATCGAACCGCCGCTGGTGGCGCCGGCGCCGACGATGGTGTGGATCTCGTCAATGAACAGAATAGCGCCCGGTTGTTTCTTGAGGGCGTTCAGCACGGCTTTCAGGCGCTCTTCAAACTGGCCGCGGAACTTGGTGCCCGCCAAGACCGCGCCCATATCCAGCGAGTAAATCGTCGCCTCCTTCAGCACGTCTGGGACTTCGCCTTTGGCGATCTGCAGGGCAAGACCATCAACGATCGCGGTCTTGCCGACTCCCGAGTCACCCACGTAGACCGGGTTATTTTTGCGGCGGCGGCACAGCACGTGAATCGTGCGTTCGAGTTCGTTTTCTCGCCCGATCAACGGGTCGATGAGCCCTTCCTTGGCGCGCTGCACCAGGTTGGAGGTGAACGCCTCCAAGGGGTTCTTCACCGGACGAGGCTCATCCTCATCTTCAGCCGGCCCCCCATCGGCACGGCCGGCGCGCGAGGCAGGTTCCTCCTCATCCGCTGGGATCTTTGAGATCCCATGCGAAATGTAGTTGAGTACATCCAAGCGCGTGATGCCTTGCTTGTTGAGCAAATAGAGCGCATGGCTGTTTTCCTCGCGGAACAGGGCAACCAAGAAATTGCGCCCTTCGATCACATCCTTGCCGTTCGACTGGACGTGCGCAGCGGCACGCTGGAGGACGCGTTGAAACCCGAGGGTTTGCTGCGGCTCGATCTCCCGAGAGGCCTCGGGCAACTGTTCGAGGTTCTCCTTGAAGAACCTCTCCAACTCGCGCTGGAGTGTTTTAACATCCCCGCCGCATTGACGGAGGATATTAGCCACCGCCTCGTCAAAGGTGAGTGCATAGAGCACATGCTCCAGGCACAGAAATTCGTGGCGGCGACGCCTGGCCTCGTCAACCGCCAGCGTGAGCGTAATTTCCAGCTCTCGACTGATGCGCATTCTGATATCCTCAGGTTCTTATCTCTTTTGACTCCGGACTCCCAGACTCCGGACTGTCAGACTTTTTCAGGCTTCTTCCATACTGCACTTCAAGGGAAATTCATATTGTTTGGCCAACTCATGGACCTGGTTCACCTTGGTCTCGGCAATCTCGTAGGTGTACACCCCAGCCACACCGATTCCCCGACGATGGACATGCAGCATGATCTGCGTCGCTTTCGTCGACGGGTGATGAAACACCGACTGCAACACGTGGACCACGAACTCCATGGTGGTGTAGTCGTCGTTGTGTAGCAAGACCTTGTACAGCGGCGGCTTCTTAAGTTTCTTCTCGGTTTCGGTAACAACCCCACGATCCAGATCCGTGTCGTTGTCATGCTGCTTCATAATGTCCTCAGCCGGAAAGGGGAATCAGATTCCCATTGCTTCTTTAATTCAATACCGCGATCGGGCCGCAGGGTCAATTTGGTAAGAGCTTTCAGCCGTCAGCAGTCAGTCATTAGCAGGATAAGGAACAGAGGCAGCCCTGGTGGTCGTTTGCCAAGAGCAGCCTGTTTCTGGTATCCCTGGAGGTCCGAGCTAAAAGCTGATTGCTGATAGCTGAACGCTTTTTCCACGGAGTCACTATGGCAGATACGCGAACCTACGGATCGACCACCCTAGACACACAATCGTACAAGTTGCCCGAAACAGTTCGTCCGGAGCGATACGAGATTCGGCTTGCGCCGGATCTGACAGCGTGCACGTTTGCCGGTGAAGAGACCGTGTTCGTCAACGTCCGCGAGCCGGTCACGGAAATCGTTCTCAACGCGGTGGAACTCACAATCGAGGCGGTGTCCATCGTCTCCACCGGCGGGAAGACGGTGCCGGGAACCGCCACTCTGGATGAAATCAGCGAACGGGTAGTGTTAAGTTTTCCCCAGACCCTGACCCCCGACCTCTGGAAACTCCACTTTACTTTCTCGGGTATCCTGAACGACAAGCTGCACGGCTTTTACCGCAGCACCTACAAAGATACCAGCGGCCAGGACAAGGTACTAGCTTCCTCACAGTTCGAGTCCACCGACGCCCGCCGTGCCTTCCCCTGCTGGGATGAGCCGGCGCTCAAAGCGGTTTTCCAAACTACCCTCGTAATAGATGAGCGGCTCACCGCCATCTCTAACACGGCCATCGTGCGCGAGACGGTATTGCCCGGGACTGGCAAGAAAGAGGTCGTCTTTGCCGCTACGATCAAGATGTCCACTTACCTGATGGCATTCATCGTCGGTGAATTCGTAGGGACCGAACCGGTGGACGTCGATGGCGCTCCGTTGCGCGTCTGGGCCGTGCCGGGGAAGCATCATCTGGGGAAGTTCGCTCAAGCAATCGGCGCTGCCTCCCTCTCCTTCTTCAGCCATTACTATAATCGGCCTTATCCGGGCGACAAGCTGGATCTCATCGCCATTCCTGACTTCGCCTCAGGGGCAATGGAGAATCTCGGCGCCATCACTTTTCGTGAGACCGCCTTGTTAGTGGACGAACAGACCGCCGCGCGCAGCGACCTGGAACGGGTGGCGGATGTTGTCTCCCACGAAAATGCCCACATGTGGTTCGGCGATCTGGTCACCATGCGTTGGTGGAATGGTCTATGGCTCAACGAGGCGTTCGCTACGTTCATGGAGATGCTGGCGGTGGACGATTGGAAGCCGGAGTGGCAACGCTGGACCAGTTTCGCAGTCTCGCGGGCGGCGGCGCTTCTTGTCGATGGACTCAAAAGCACCCGGCCGATCGAGTTTCCTGTCGGCAGGCCGGAAGAGGCTGCCGGCATGTTCGATATTCTCACGTACCAGAAGGGTGCAGCAGTGCTGCGCATGTTGGAGCAGTATCTCGGCGCAGAAACGTTCCGTGCCGGCATTAGCCTATATCTGCGCAAGCATGAGTACGACAATGCCGAAACCACCGACCTGTGGGACGCCATCGAGGAGTCCTCGCACCAACCGGTACGGACATTAATGGATTCGTGGGTCTTTCAGCCTGGCTATCCGCTGATTACGGTGCGTTCGGACCAGCGCGACATCGTGCTCTCGCAACAGCTCTTCCAGTACCTGCCGGACGGCGCCGATGGCGCACGGCGCTGGCAGGTGCCGATCTTCCTGAAAGCGCGCATTGCTGGCGGCCTGCACACCCAGACGGCCCTGCTGACTGACGGGGAGTTACGGATCACCCTGCCCGCGGCGCCTGAGTGGGTCGTGATCAATGCCGGCGGGCACGGCTTCTACCGCGTGCGCTACGCCCCGGACTTGTTGAGCCGGTTGACCGGGAATGTGCAAGAAAACCTCTCGGCAGTGGAACGGTTCAATCTGCTCAACGACACCTGGGCCGCTGCGCTGACCGGGCTTACGCCACTCACGGCGTATCTCGATCTACTGCCGTTGTTCCGCGACGAGACCGACCACAATGTGTGGACGGCCATTCTGGGCTCATGCCACTATCTGTATCGGCTGCTGGAGCCACAGCAGCGCCCTGCCCTACAAGCGCGCATTCGCACCCTGCTAGGTCCGATCACCGCGCGGCTGGGCTGGAGTCCTCAGGCTGGAGAGCACGAGTTGATTAGCCAATTACGGGGCGACTTGCTCGGAGCGCTGGGTACCCTGGGCGACGATGCGGCAACACAGGCGGAGGCACGGGCACGGTACGGCCAGTACAAAACAGACCGCGCTTCCGTCGATCCCAACATCGTCCCGGCTCTTATCTCCATCATTGCTTACGCTGGTGGCCCGGCTGAGTACGAAGAGTTTCGCGCCAACAGCAAGACAGCCAAGACACCGCAAGAAGAGCAGCGCTATCAGTTCGCGCTAGCCGCCTTCCGCCAGCTTGATTTGCTAGAGCGGACCCTCGTAACGACGGTGAGCGGCGAGGTGCGCAGTCAGGACGCGCCGTACCTGATGCGGTCGTTGCTCATGAACACCGATGGGCGCGAACGCGC
>JBGPOI010000345.1:0-5711 GCA_041487975.1 Binatia bacterium
CTCACTCGTTGGTACGAGGCGGTATCGTCGCGGCCGAGCGCGAAAGCGTAGAGCAGTTTGCCCACGGATGCGTCCTGGGAGCGCGACCATCTTGGTCGCCTTTCAAAGCGGGCGTCCCGCCCGCGCTCCCAGCAGAGGACACAGCGGAGTGAAAACTGCTCTAGGAAGCAGGCGCGGCCGGAGTTATTTTCACAACCAGTGTCTTTCCCGTGGCTACCCGGCCAGGACGCGGACGAAAGAGGCCGAGCCAGGCAATCCAGTACTTCTGGATGTAAGCCTGGGCCATACGTTCAACCACGGCGGGGTCCTTCACAAAGTGGGCTTCGCCCGCAAAAAACGGCCCGTCTTTCTTGCCGACCCACACACGCACCGGGCTGCCGCGGTGGATACGGTGCGCTTTATGGCTGGTGGGCGCGGTGGTGAGGTAGACGGCTTCCCCGTCGTACATGAACCATACCGGCGCCGGTGTGCTCCATTCGTCATTCACGCGCTGAGTGGCAACATAGATATGCTTCTCGGTTTTGAGCGCTACTTCAACCTCATTGCTGAACCCACTGGCTTCGTGAGCAATAGCAACTACGTAGAAACTTGCGGCAAGTAACAGCGCAAACATGAGACTCATGATCCCTCACCGGGCTAGTTTACCGTCGCTAATAACTCAGCGATGGTCGTCAATTTCTCTCGCGGTTTGCCGCGCTTTTTCCCGGCCGCGATCTCAATCTGATCGATCCGTTTCCAGTCGGTAAATGTGACCGTGCGCACTTGTTTGGCGGCCAACAGAGACGGGATAGCGTTGAGGTCAAGGGAGGGTCCGTCCCATACCGGATACTGTGCGGCATCCTCCAACATTGCTTGTACTGTAGCGGCAGCGTCCGGTTTGTTCGTGCCGATCACTCCCGAGGGACCACGCTTGATCCAGCCCGCCACATGCACGCGCGGCAGGGGCGCATGAGTGGCCGGATCGATCACCCGACCATCGCGGTTGGGAATGATGCCGTTACGCTCATCGAAAGGCACCCCCGGCAACTTATGCCCTTTGTAGCCGATGGAGCGGAAGATGAGCTGACAGGAAATTTCTTCGTAGACGCCCATGCCTTGGGCTTTGAACACGCCGTTCTCGTCCTTGACCAAGCGATTTTTCTCTAGCCGCAAGCCTTCCACCCGTTCCGTCCCCAGGACTGCAACCGGCGAGACGAAGAAGCGAGCGCGAATCTTCTTGGGTTGGCTTCCTTCCCCCGCGGCGCTATGCGCCGTCAGAATATCCACATTGCGCTGGTGGGTTTGCTCCGCGGCATGCAAGGCGAGAAACTCGCGGTTCACCTCGTCCAATTCCCGCTCTTCCGGTCGCATCACCAGATCGGCGCCCGTGAGTTCGGTCAACTCGCGGATCTCGGGATTGGTGAAGGCTGCTTGCGCCGGCCCGCGGCGTCCCAGCAAGTAAATCTCTTTGATCTTGCTGTGTCGCAAGGCTTCCAGGGCATAATCGGCAATATCGGTCCGGGCGAGTTCCTCGACGGAGCGGGCGAGGACACGGGTGACATCCATCGCGACGTTGCCGTTGCCAACCACGGCCACGCACTCGGCGCTGAGGTCGAACTGCAGGTCGCGGTAATCCGGATGGCCATTGTACCAGCCCACGAATACCGTCGCCGGATAGCTCCCCGGCAGGTCTTCACCGGGAATGCCCATGCGCCGGTCGGACTCCGCCCCGGTGGTAAAGAGCACCTGATGGTAATGGGCGAGAACCTCAGCGAGAGAGAGGTCATCACCAAAAGTGACATTCCCGAAGAAGCGGAAGCCCGGACGCGCGGCGGTTTTCTCGTACTGCTTAATCACCGCTTTGATCTTTTGATGATCGGGAGCCACGCCCCCACGCACGAGCCCATACGGAGTCGGCAGGCGATCGAAAAGATCGACTATTACCGAGAGTTCCTGCTGTTTGAGCAGATCCTCAATCGCGTAAAACCCCGCGGGACCGGCCCCGAAGACCGCGACCCGCAACGGGTTCGCCGCGCTGCCCAGCTTGCCGCTGCTGTTGTGATGTTGTTGCAAATCAGAAGTCACAAGGCTCTTCCTCTTATTATGGGGGCGGTTGTGGCGATTCCCGCCTCACCGGGCTACTTAGCAAACGCGGCGCGCAGCCTGGCGGCGGCGTCTGCCACCGCTTTTTTGCCTTGCTCCAGTACATGGCCGAGGCTGAAGAACCCGTGGATCATGCCGTTGTAACGTTTCACCTCCACCGGCACTCCGGCTTCACGCAACCGCGCCGCGTACGCCTCGCCTTCGTCGCGCAGCGGGTCGAACTCGGCGGTGATCACCAGCGCCGGAGGCACGCGACGACAATCCCGCGCGCGCATGGGTGACGCATAGGCGTTCTGCCCGTCGTTCTCGCGTGCCAGGTAATGGCTCCAGAACCACTGCATGGCATCCCTGGTCAGGAGATACCCGTCGGCATTCTCCTTATACGACGGGGTGTCGAACGCATAGTTCGTCACCGGGTAGATGAGCAATTGGTACGCCAACGTCGGAGCGCCGCGGTCGGCCGCCATCAGCGCCACCGCTGCCGTGAGATTGCCGCCCGCGCTGTCGCCGCCTACCGCAACCCGTGTCGGGTCACCAGCAAAAGAGGCCGCGTTGAGCACCACCCATTTGGTGGCGGCGTAGCAGTCTTCCGGCGCGGCGGGGAATTTATGTTCCGGGGCCAGGCGGTAATCGACCGCCATGACGATGCAACCGGTGGCGTTCGCCAGGGTTCGGCACGTGCTGTCGTGAGTTTCCAGATCGCCCAGAACCCAGCCACCGCCATGAAAGTAGACGAGCACGGGCAAAGGACCCTTGCCCGCCGGCGTGTAAATCCGTACCGGGAGACCCCCTGCGGGACCAGGAATCTGCCGGTCCTCTACTTTGTGGACCGGTTCGGGCTCAGGGGTGGAGAACAGGGTACGCAGGGCCTGGCGGGCTTCTGCGACCGGCAGGGCGTTCAAGGCGGGCGCACCGGCTGCGGCGAGCTGATCCAAAAATGCTTTTGCTTGCGGGTCGAGCGACATGGCAATCCTCCTGCGATAGAATCCGTCAGAAGGGTCTATACAAGTCTTTTCCCGTGAATCAAGAGGGTAGGAGCACAATAAGGGCAGGGATCTACGACCAGATTCTGGTGCTGCAAGCCCAATCTGGACTTTTAGTGTGCCGCTTCTCCGGCGACAAGAGGGGTAGGAACGATCGTCTGGATTGTGATCGGCCGCACCGGCACGACAAACAGGATCGCCGCGCACACCACGCCGACGGCGGTTGCCACGAAAAAAGGTAATAACCAATTGCCGCCACTGCCGGCGAGCATATAGCCCGCGGTCAGCGGGCCAAAGAACCCGGCGAACGTGCCCAAGGTGTTGATCAAACCGAAGATCGAGCCGGCGAGCTGCTGGTTAAATTCCACCGCCACGGTGGAAAACCCAGCCAGCGCACTGGTGAACAGCATATAAAAAATGACCTGGAACACGACACAAAGAATGGGCGATGACACGAGTGCCGCACCCAGAAGAAACGGGAGCGAGAGCGTCACGCCGATGCCACCGAGGCGAGCGCGGGCAAACTGCGGACTCCATCCCCGCCGCAAGAACCAGTCTTCGATCGCTCCACCACCGACCAGACCGAGAAAACCACCCGCGTGCAGAAAGATGCCGGCCGTGCCCATAACCCCCATGGAGAATCCACGCGCTTCGACCAGATACGTGGGAAACCAGAACAGAAACAGCCAGCCAATATAGGCGAAACACATATAGGCGAACGCGATGACCAGGAGGGGAAAGTTGGTGAAGACGACACGCAACGGCAACGGGGTCGCGGACCTGGGAGGGAGATGCGCTGCGATGTAATCACGTTCCGCCGGATCGACCCGAGGATGCGTCGCCGGCGTATCCGCAGCATACCACCACCAGACCGCCGCCCACGCAAAGCCGAAGAGCGAATTGATGTAAAAGACGGTTTGCCAGGAACTGTGAGCAATAATCCAGGTCGTCAGCGGGTAGGCCACCATCTGTCCCACAGTGATCCCTGAGATGCTGAAAGTATGAGCGCGGCTGAACTCCGACCGCGGAATCCAACGCGAGTTAAGGGAAGCGACCGCGGGAAAAGTCATCGACTCAAATGCGCCGACGAAAAAGCGGAGGGCCAGAAGCAGCAAAAAAATGTGGGCGCCGAGAGGGGTGAGGAGCGTAAAGAGAGAGAACCCGCAGAACGCCAGCGCCAAAACTTTCCGCCCGCTCCAGCGGTCGGCGATGACGCCGCCCGGGATTTGTAGGAGCGCGTAGCCGATGAGAAAAGTGGAAAAGACCCAGCCAAAAAGGTCTTTCGCCCACCCAGTCTCTTTCATAATAACCGGCGCAGCCACCGAGATGTTGACGCGATCGACGTAGTTGATCACCGAGCCGCAGAAGAGCAGCGCGATCATCTTGTAGCGCACCGGCCATGCCATACTCCCCTCCTTGGATGGGCCGGCTCGCACTCTACTACGGATCGGTGGGGGAGAACAAGTCGCCCCTCAGCTTTTTGTCATGCTGGCCGTGTCCTGTCGTCCGTTTCCTTGTTGCGGGCGCGATCGTTTCAGTTGACGTCATCGGATGCTTCCTAAAATGAAGGACGACCCGTGGCGCTGCACGATGATCCTGCAGCACTACGGGTTAGCTCGGGAACAAATGGTCTGCGGCGGGCGGAGGCGAAAGTTTGCGAGGGAGACACAACGTAAGCGGAACGGAGATCCGCGCTGCAGCAAACTGGAACTGTTCGCCAATGACACCCAAATTCTTCCTTGTGGTAAAGGCAAATGAAATCTACTCTAGGTTGTCACCGCCGCAGGTACAGCGAGGGCGGGAGGCTGAACGGCGGGCTGCTCCCACTGTGTTAAGGCCTCTGCCGACTTGGTAGCCCCAATGGGGAAGAATACCGAAAAGCAGGTCCCGGAGCCCGGGGTGCTCTCAACTTCAATCCGGCCGCCGTGTGAGTCGATGAGTTCCTTCACGATATACAGCCCGAGTCCGGTACCGTCGGCATAGCGGGCGGTCTCGGCACGATAGTATTTCTCAAAAAGTGAGGAAATCTCTGCAGGAGCGAAGCCAGGGCCGGTGTCGGCGATCGTTGCCACCACTTCGCCATTGCGTTGCGCGGAGCTAATCGTCACCCATCCCATCCGTGGCGTGAATTTCAGGGCGTTGTGCAAGAGGTTGGCGAAGATCCGTTCTAAGGCCAATGGGTCCCCCTCGAAGAATGGCAGTCCTTCTTGCAGACAGCAAGTCAGGGTGAGGTGTCGGCTCCGGGCCACGCTCTCGTACTGCTGCACGACCTTCTGCAGAAGGCGATTGAGCGCTACCGATTTCTTGGCGAGAGTGAGACACCCGGCCTCAATCTTGGAGAGGTCGAGGTAATTGGAGACCAGCGAGTGCACCGTCATGGTATTGCTGTGCAGTTGTCCCAAGATTGCTTGGTCTTCCGCGGAGCCGCGCTCTTTCGCCTGATCGAGGAGGATATCCGTGCACCCTAAAATCACCCCGAGCGGGTTTTTGATGTCATGGGTGAGCATGGCGAGAAATTCCGTCCGTTGTTGTTCGAGGACCTTTCTCAGAGAGATGTCGCGGTACATCCCTTGGAGGCCAAGGAGACTACCGTCTTCCTTGCGAAGGAAGCTGGCCCGTACTTCTATGGGTACGATGCTTCCATCC
>JBGPOI010000346.1:0-5685 GCA_041487975.1 Binatia bacterium
CTGAGACATCCTCCGGCAGCGTTGCCACACCCTGTTCCGCTTGATGATAACAGGCCGAAAACACCACGGAGCAGTAAACGAGCGCCGCATACAATGCGGGCCCCCACACCGTTCGACTGGGTTGACGGGAACTGATCATCATACGTAGACTCATCCTGCCGGGGAGATGACGTAGTAACGAATAACGGAGATTGCTGTTAAGGCCAGCACGGCGGCCACGATCAGTGCCGGCACTATCATCGCCCTGTACCACGCTGCCACCCGAATGGGAAATGACAGCAACTGCGGTTCTCTGTCGGTGCCCTGTTCCAGCACGACTCGTGCAATGTAGTCGCTCCCCGCGTTCAAGGTTACTTCAGCATCCGCGACCCCCCGCCGATAAATTTGCGGAGGAACCGATAGTATAGTATGCAACTGACCAGAGTCACTGGCCGCAACCACTTCGAGACTCAGTGGCACTTGCCGCAGCTCGCCAGCGGACACATCCACGACCATGATGATCTTACCTTCGCGCGGCACCTCGTTGCAGTACTCAGCGTCAGGATCGAACTGAGGTTGGTAAAGCGTGAGATGGATCAGCGAAGCTCCTAGCTGTCGTTCGCAGGGATCGTTAGGTCCACCACCTCGGTGCGCCCAAGCCTCAGCAGTCATTATCCAACCAGCCGTCGCCAGTGTCACGATGCAGAAGAATCTGTGGCTGGCAATGCACCTCACCTTCGCTCCTGAATCGTGCTGGCGTTGTCAACTTAACGGAAAGAAAGGAATGCCCCCCGTATCGGCTCCGCTTTTTCCTTTCCCCTCGGACTTACTTTTCTCACGGATGCGGATGCCATGTGTTTACCCTCCTTTTTTCCTTTGCTTTCCCCATTCCTTCACAGGCTATGCCCTATATGGTACAAAACCCGCGCCAATGTCAAGGGTTGAGGATGGCTCGCTTGCCGCACGGGGCGGTCTTTGTCTATACTGCCCCTGCTAAAAAAGGAGGGCATCATGCTTTCGGTCTTTTCCGCACCCAGTCATTACGTACAGGGAAAAAACGCGACCGCCTCTCTCGGCCATGAAATGAAGCGGCTTGGCCTTGAAGGTCCAGCGCTCATCGTCGCTGGCAAGAGCGCTATCCGCCTCCTCGCTGAAGTGTGGCAGAAGTATCTGAACGAGGCGGGTATTGCCCATGGGGTCCATGAGTTCGGCGGAGAGTGCTCCTATCTTGAGATCGAGCGGATTAAAAACTCAGGGCGGGCGAACAAGAGTCGCGTCGTCATCGGCGCAGGTGGTGGCAAGGTCCTCGATGCCGCCCGAGCCGCGGCGGACGATCTCAATCTGCCGGTCGTTAACTGCCCAACGATTGCCTCGAGCGACGCTCCCTGTAGCGCCCTTTCCGTGATCTACACCGAGGAAGGCGTCTTTCAGGAATACCGCTTCTATCGCAAAAACCCCGATCTTGTCCTGGTGGATACCCAAGTCGTGGCCAAAGCTCCGCCGCGGCTGCTCGTTGCCGGTATGGGCGATGCCCTGGCAACCTGGTTTGAGGCAAAGACCTGTGTCGATGGGCACATCAAAAACATGCGCGGCGGCCGCTCGACACGTAGCGCCGAAATGCTGGCAGAACTCTGCTATCGCATCCTGATCGAGGATGGACCGGATGCGCTGCGGGCTGTCCAGACTCAGGTGGTCAATCCCGCCTTGGAACGTCTGGTCGAGGCCAACACTCTCCTCTCCGGGCTGGGGTTCGAATCTTCTGGTCTTGCCGCAGCACATGCTGTACACAACGGCCTAACCGCGGCGCCACCGACGCACGCCTACTACCATGGCGAGAAAGTGGCGTATGGCCTGCTCGTACAACTCGTCCTGGAAGGCAAGCCACGGTCAGTGGTCGATCCGGTCCTCGCCTTCTCCTCAGAAGTCGGTTTGCCCATTACGCTCGCCGAAGTTGGGCTCGCAGAGCTGCCGCGCGACCTACTCGAGCGGATTGCCACGCGCGCGACGGCCGAAGGAGAGACGATTCACAACGAGCCCTTCGAGGTCCGGCCCGACATGGTCGCCGACGCCATTCTCGCGGCTGATGCGATGGGTCGGGCTTGGAAGAAGCGGGCCGCCGCAAACGGCTAGGGCGTGAGAGGAACCCGATGAATCGTGCCGAGCGACGACGCCAGGAAAAAGCAGTGCGCAAACAGCCTGCTCCTGGTGGGGACACCCGCGCACCGCACTTCACCATTCAGGTCCTCAAAGCTCAACTACAGCAAGCAACCTCTCCGGAAGAGGCGCGGCAGCTCATCACGGCCCTGGTGGCACAGGGACTGCCGCCGGCGGCCGGCGAGGAGTTAGCCGCGTACGCAGCGGAATATCATGAAGCCACGGCCGTTCTGCGTGCCGGGGAAGATACTGAGACGGTCACCACTCTGGTCGCCAATGCCCATACGTGGGCCGACACCATGATCGACCGCTCCCCCGAACGGGATCGTCGGGCGTGCCGGGCCGGGTGCGCGTTTTGCTGCTACCTGCCGGTCGTGCTCGTGACCGCGGCGGAGGCCGTACATCTAGCCGCCTGGCTGCGCGCGCACTGCTCGCCAGAGGAACTGGCCGCTTTGCAGCAGCGGTTGGCTGACCGTGGCCGGCAAAGTGCGACCTCCGCCTCCACATCTCACGCGCAAGCGCCACTCCCCTGCGCGCTCTTACAAGACGATCGGTGTATGGCCTATGCTGCACGCCCGCTTAAATGTCGCGGGTGGACATCACTGCGCCGCGAGTCCTGTGAGCAGGCGTATGGCCCCGGCCAGTCCCCGAGTCAGGTCCCGGTGGACGCCCACGCGTTCGTCATGGGAAATGCCGTGCTCAACGGCTTGAGCGAGGGCGCGACGCACGCCGGGCTAGACGGGACTTCCTACGACCTCACTTACGCCCTTGCCCTGGCATTGGAGATGCCGGATGTGGCGCAACGCTGGCGCAACGGCGAGCGGCTTTTCGCGGCGAGCCGGTGACCCGCAGAAGAGGAGAGTGGGTTAAGCATCGTGAACCCTAGCAAAAAGAGCCGAGAGGGGGGTACTACGAGGTTTTGCAAGAGAGTGGCAGCCCAAATCTCCTGTGAACCCGGACTCCCAAATGGGCTCGCCTGTTCTGCTGGCGCAGGTTGAGAAATGAAAAGTGAGATTCGTTCCCTGACTCTAGTGGGTAAGCGTCACCTTTGTAGATCACTGAGTGTTAGTTACAACTCCAAAAGGCTTCCCACGGACCGGCCTCGCTCAAGAACAACGCGCGCAGGCGACACACCGCCTCTGCGCCCTCTTCCCCCCAGCGCATACCGGCCCCTTTGAGTCGCTGTCCCACCACCCGCTTACAGGCCGACTCTACCGGCCCACTGCCGATCTGCCACCCCTGCACACGATAGTAGGGGTAATCCATGCGATGCACGTGATTCTCCACATACCGGACGGTCGCTTGGTGACACGCGCGGGCGGTCGCCGACCGTCCGTGCAGCTCAAGTCCGCGCAACATGCCTAACACGGCCTGCCCTCCTGCGTGCTTGAGCTGGTGACACCACTGCTGTCCCAACGCCTCCGCAGCTTGCTCCTCTGCCCCATGCCAGACTTTGGCCAAGTCGCTCAGGTGTTCCGCCGCGTGGTAGAAATCCAGAATAACCGCGTCGACTCGCGGAAAGTTCGTGCGGAGGAACCCTTCCAGCCCGCTGCCCCCATCGGACAACGCAATCCAGCGCTCGGCCCGCTCCATCCCGATCTCCGCTCCCTGCTGGCTGATAAGGGCCCCAAGCGCAGCCAACGGCTCCAGGCTCGCCACGTAGCGGGCTTGCCACGGCGGCTCTCGCTCCGCCGCCGGATGCGCCCAGCGCGTCGAGTCGTCTGGAACCGGATTGTAAATCACCGCCACGTTGGCCATACGCCCCTCCGCCTTCGCCCCTTCCGGTCCTTGCTGGGATACCCCCGTGGCATCCACCGCCACGTACGCCACCGTCTTGCCCTCGGCGTCCTTGTGCCACGCCCAGTCCTGCAGCGGCCCACTGCTCGGCTCGGCTCTCTGGGCCGCCGCCAGCCGTAGGCCCGCCGCTTCGGTCGTCCGCTCCACCGTCGATTCCGCCAGCCGCAGCCCCGCCAGCTTGGGCAACACCTTCTCACTGGCCTCGGCAAAGCTGCCCTGCACCCCGGCTACACAGGCCACTTCTGCTGCCGCTGGACTCAAGGCCGTGCGCGTTACCCCCAACACCGCATCCCAGGGGCAGAAACCCTGCCCGCACGGGGTGCAGTGGTAATAGGGCCGCTCCAGACGCACCGGGCCCAGCAAGCTCACGATCCCCTTGCCCCGATAGCCGACGCAGCGCGCGGCCT
The DNA here is from genome assembly GCA_041487975.1 of Binatia bacterium. Lineage (GTDB taxonomy): Bacteria > Desulfobacterota > Binatia > Bin18 > Bin18 > JACQEL01. The sequence continues at coordinate 4,338 of JBGPOI010000346.1, forward strand.
CGGCGCAGGAGGGACAAGCGGTGCTCACCCCTGGGTACCCTTTTTTTTCCGTTCTTGCAAAACTGCTTCGAGCACCTGCGCCCCCAGCCGATGCACCTGCTCCCGAACCTCGAACTCCGTCCCGCCCAGCAGGTGGCGGTCCTCCTTGCTGGCCATCACGCACGCCAACTGCCAGGCCTCGCGCTCAAACGCGCTCTTCAGTCGCTGGAACACACCTTGGGCTTCGGCTTCTTGTTCGGGAGTTAAGAGCAGTTCCGCCATGATAGTACCTCCATACCAGAAAGGGATTTCCGACGGTCTCTCGTCCGCGGTTATTCTCGCCCATTCCTTACCTACTTTCGAGACGCTTACCCGACTCTAGTGACAATTGTCTGTGTCATGTAGAATCCAAAACACGTATGAGATCGACAAAGCGCAGCGAAATCGGCAAGTATGTGGTGAGCGATCCGGAAATCTGTCATGGCCAGCTTACCTTCAAAGGGACCCGTATCCTTGTCGAGACGGTGTTGAGCTACCTCGCGGCTGGTCGTTCTATAGAGTGGGTACTGGCGGAATGGCCTCGCTTGGCTCGTGAAGCAGTGCAAGAGGCCCTGCAATTGGCCGCGATTGCGTTAGTGGAGCGGTATCGTAAGGCGGCATGAGCCAAATCGTGCTCGATGAGCATCTGGGCCGTACGGAGGTGCTCTGCCGCCTGCTCTCTCCTCAAGCCCCCTCTTCACCACAGAGGCTTGCGAAAAACGGCCAGCCCGTGAATGCACCGTACAATTACACAGTTCAGTTATTCTGTGCCCCAGAGAAAAAAGGGGTCGGGTCTGCTCTTAAAATCTCTCTGGAAGCACAACCTATTCTTATCCGCGGTGGTGTCCCGAAGGGTCATGACAACTTGAATTATAAGTTTTTCTTCCTCCTGCGGCCCGAGGCGGGATGCCTGCCCCTTGTCGCGCTTGGTGCACCTCAGAGGAAGTGATATTTCAAGACCTGACCCCAAACCCATGACCCCAAACCCACCGCTTGCACCTTCCCCGGCTCCAGCGTCCGACTTCGTAAGAGTCTCTTCCTCTTCACCCCACTGATTGGGCGCGTCCCCAGGGCTCGCTAGAATCCCCATAGCGCTCTCCAGTGGGGATGCCGCGGCTCAGAGTTCAACCAGGATTTATGCGCCCGACGGCGCTGGGAGTTCGAAGGTTCGCGCCGAGTGTTGCATTCCGCCGCCGGGCGGATTAAATCCTTAGCGTTCGGCGGCACTCCGACGGTCAACGTCTGATATCGGCCAACAGCGGTCATTTGCCAGACGCCAGTGTCTTCCTCTTTAGGTCAGCACCTGGCTTGACCACCCGCGAGCACGAGC
>JBGPOI010000347.1:0-5674 GCA_041487975.1 Binatia bacterium
ACGCCCCTACGTTCTTCTTAAAAACTTCCAGATCGTCTTTTTCTTCCTGATCGCCCTCATCCTGATGATTCAGGGGTGGGGGGATCGTTACGGTCTACTCGGCCACCCCGCGCGGGCCGGTCTGCTGGCGACCCTGGCGCTGAGCGTCCTGGTGCTGCTTTTTGTTCCCTTCGACTTATTCGCCGGTGGAGAAAAAGAGATCCGCCGCCAGCGTTGGGCCACTATCTTCGCCCTGGGAGCGGTGGGAGGGCTCTGCTGGTTTCTTCCGTACGCGGACCGGCGGGAATGGCTGGTGTGGCCGGAGAGCGACGCCCTGCGTTACGCCGGGCTTGCCTGTGTGGCGGTGGGCACGGGGATACGAGTTGTGGGGATGATCCAACTTGGCGCTTTGTTCAGCGGATTTGTCGTGGTGCAGAAAGAGCATCAGTTAGTGACTAATGGCTGTTACCGCTGGGTGCGCCACCCGATCTACACCGGCTCCTTGCTGGCGTTCGCCGGAGGATTTCCGGTCTTTCGCAGCAAAGTGGTCTTGCTGGCGCTGCCGCTCTATTTGTTGGGAACTCTGTGGCGTGTTGTCGATGAAGAACGACTATTGGCCGAGGCGTTTGGCGACGAGTACAAGCAGTATCAGACGCGTACCTGGTGCTTAGTGCCATTTATTTATTGAAGAAAGCATTCAGCTATCAGCTTTCAGCCCAGAAAGCCAGAATCGGGGAGCCGGAGAATCGGGGAATCGGCGAGGAGAAAATTATTTCTCCGGTTCTCCCTGCCTCCGGTTCTCCGTTGCCATTTTTATCAAGCCGATTGCTGATTGCTGATCGCTAGCTACAAGGACAGAGTCTTGGACGGAACGGCTGGAGCGGCTGGCTGGCCGTCCGCATCCAGCGGCACATCTTTCTCGGTGATTTCTTCCCCCTTGATCTCGGCTTGCTCCGTTACGAACGGTTTGCCTTTGCCAGTCGAATTGGTGACGAAAATGTCGTAGGTCCCTGCATCAAGCGCAAAGCGGTGCTCCCGCCCAGGCTCGCTGCGCGCCACCTCCTTCTGCGTTCCAGCTGCGTAGATGATGACCTGGGTGGACGAGCTGACGTCACGACCGTCGAGCCGAGGATGCACGCGCAACTCGCCGGGGACCCGTTCTTTGAGTTCGAGCCCGGCCATGACACCGCTTTGCAGCTCGACTTTGCGCCACCATTGCGATTGCGGCGGAACACCGACTTTGACATCAACCACCCCAGGGTAGGCGAAGATCGTTTCTCCGCTGAGGAAGTCGCCCAGCTTCTGCCCTGATACCGAGTCGTAGACCTCGACCGTCAGACCCAGGTCGTTGCCTTTTTTATCGAGGACATTCACTCGCAGTCCCGCGACCTCGCTGATAATGACCGTGCTGGTCCGGCCAGCCTTCACCAGGATCTTTTCGCGCGACACCTTGCCGCCGAGCACTTCGACTTCAAGCCGGTAGGTGCCAGGCGGCAGATTCACCGGCGAACCAAGCTTGGTGGTAGCAACAGGCACCTGCGTGCCTTCGGCGTAAATCTGCGCCTTGGCGTCACTCTGTTTACCCGCATCCCCGAGCGCCTGGACAATAACAGTGCCTTGGTCCTTGTCCTGAGCACGAGCCTTGTCAGTACAGAGCACCATCAAGCAGAGGAGACAGAGAAGAGCGCAGTATCTCTTCATACGGATCAAGCCCGCCGCCTATTTCTCCAGCGGTAAATCTTCACGATTGCCCCACTCGCCCCAGGAGGCATCGTAGTTACGTACCTTGTCAAAACCCAGGAGCCGGAGAGCGAACAGTCCGTGCGCCGCACGGATGCCTCCCTGTCAATAAGTGATGACTTCTCGTTCAGGTTTAACTCCCACTTGGTCGAACATGGCTCGCAGCTCGGCTGCCGGTTTGAATTCCTTGGTCTTGCTGTCCACGTAGTTGAGCCATTCGAGATGCACGGCGCCGGGAATACGGCCGCCGCGCTTCGTGCCACGAGCATTGGCACCGGTCCATTCTCCGTCCGAACGGACATCGAAGAGAGTACGATCTGCACGACCGATAGAATCCCGCACGTAGTCCCAGCGGGCGATGAGTTCATCGTGAACGCGCGGCGTAAAAGTAGCCTTAGGTGGGCGAGGCTCAGCATTACTAATTGGCCGGCCCTCGGCGAGCCACTTGTCCCAGCCACCGTTTAACACTTTGACCTGGGTGTGGCCGTAGTAGTGAAGCGCCCACCAGAAGCGCGTAGCGTAGAGGCTGCTGAAGCTGTCGTAGGCAATGACCAGGGTATCATCGCCGATGCCCAACGCCCCCATGGTCTCAGCAAACTTCTCGGGGCCCATGATGTGCAATGCGCCTTCTTCTTCCTTCAAATAATGGTGGCCACGAAAAGTGATCGCGCCAGGAATATGGGCGCGGCGGTAAGCGTCACGGTTATCACAGTCCACAATACGGAGGTTGGCGTCCTGTAAATGCGCGGCCAGCCAGTCAGTGGTCGTCAGCATCTCCGGCCGGGCGTAGCCTTGATCTGCCATGGCTGAGTCTCCTTCCTGGGTCGAGAGCGACTGAAGTCGCTACTACGAGCACTGTAGTCACGACTTTAGTCGTGAGGATCGTTGATCGCAAGATCCAGGGACGAACCCTTTCGTTTCTTCCATTCCGCATTCTGCATTTTTTCTTAGCGTCCCTGGTACTGTGGGGCCCGGCCGCGATGGTTGGATATGGCGCCTCTTCCAACCAGTTGTAAGCATCCTGCGTGCGAAGAATGGCAACGACGAGCGGGTCCTCAGTTTAGCTAGCGGCTCGGCCTTGAGTGCTCCCGTTGCCGCCGAGCAAATCGCCGCCGAACTGGGAGGTGTCGATGCCAGCGGAGAACGACCTGCCCTCACCGATTACCACGAGGGCGCGCACTTCGGAGTCCTCTCGTAATTCCTGCCCAAGAGTCCTCATTTCTTCCCACATTTTAGCGGTCATGGCATTGAGCTTCTGCGGACGGTTGAGTCGCAGCCAGCCCACGTGCCCGAGCCGTTCGTATCGCAGGGTTTCCATGTTGTTGTCTCCTTCCCTTATAATCGTTCAGACCTTACCCGTTCAGAGTTTGTTCCAAAAGCCCCATATGTGCCATACAAGAAGTGTAGTGTGGCAAGTAGATTTTGTTGACAGGAGCACAAACAAAGGAGTAAGCTTCGCCCCTGTCGCGCGCATTCTCAAAAGGCCTGAGATTTTTGCTGCAAAGCTCGATTTTCTATGGCAGTTGAAGACGTCGCTTCTCCAGGTCACAAGCTTGGCCAAATTGTTGGGGTGTTGCTTGAGAAGCTTCTTGGCGATCCATTACGGCAGTTCGCAGTTCGGCACCGACTTTACTGCGACTGCAAGGGGAGCCGACCTGGAGTCCGCACAGGTAGCAAGGTTACCTGGATAGACTCGCGAGGAAACCGCCATGATCTGGATTACGTGCTAGAGCGAGGAGGCTCAGCCGAGCGCCGTGGCGAGCCCGTTGCTTTTATAGAGTCCGCGTGGCGTCGCTACACGAAGCACTCCCGCAACAAATCCGGTGAACTGGAGGGGGCTCTCCTGCCGCTGAGAGCGAGCTATTCGACTGTCCGCTTCCTGGGAGCCCTTCTGGCAGGTGAATGGTCCGAAGGTGGACTGTGCAACAACTGCGGAGCGCTGGTATAGAGGTACTTCACATTCCCTTCCAGACCATCGTAGACGCTTTTCTCACACAGGGTTTAAGAATCGACTATCCGGAAAGGGCAACCACCCAGGAGAAGGCTGCGCTCAATCGAATCCTAGAACGCTTGAGCGAAGGCCAACTTGGAACTGTTTCTGCCGCAATGTGGGGCGCTATCGAGCGTGACTACCGTCTCTTTGAGAGGAAGATGGCTGACGCCATTACAGAAGTGCCTTTCCGAGTGCGCATTATTACTCTTTACGGAGATGAAGTAGTATACCAGACTGTGGCCGAAGCAATCCGCGAACTCGAGAATCCCACCGCTGCCAGAGAACTGAATCTCGCTTTCGCTAGAGGCTACGAGGTATTCATCGACTATGCGTCAGGGTCATCGGTGACAGGGCGCTTCCAGACCAAGACAGAACTTGTGCAATTTCTTAAGCGGGTGGGATCATGAGACAGATCCAAACGGAACTCTGGCCGTCAGCGCATCCGCAGGTCGATACGACTACATTTCTGCGGAACAGGGGAGAACCGATCTATAGATGGTTTCGGTATTCGGCGGGCTTTTCGGCTTCTTGGGTCAACGAAGTGATCCAAGAGGCCAAATCACGGCAAGAAGTCCGCGTGCTGGATCCTTTTGCAGGCTCTGGAACCGTCTTGCTTGAAGCTGAACGGTGTGAAATGCCCTCCATCGGCTTGGAGGCGCAACCATTTGTCGCACGGATTACGCGCGCCAAGCTCTTGTGGAGATCCAACCCGAACATTCTTGAGAAGTATGCGCAGAAGATAATTGCTGTAGCAAAGGCTATCTCCCCGGACACGTCTGTCTATCCTTCACTTATACAACAGTGCTACCCCGCCCCGATACTAGAGGCTCTTGACCAGTTGAGACGTGGGTTACAGGAAGTATGGAACGACGCTCCTGAATCTGAACTGGCTTGGTTAGCCCTGGCGTCGATCCTTCGTCTTACATCTCCTGTAGGAACTGCCTCATGGCAGTACGTGCTCCCAAAGAAATCTAAGGCGAACACCAGCGAACCCTTTCAGGCCTTCGTGGAGAAAATCCGGCAAATGGCTTCGGACATGCGCTTACGACAAGATGCCCCCTACGGTCCACCGGCAATTTTGCTCGAACAAGACGCACGGACCTGCGCTCGTGTCCCAGATGAATGGGTGACTTTAGTAGTAACCTCACCACCGTATGCCAATAATTTCGACTACGCAGATTCTACGCGACTTGAAATGTCCTTCTTTCTAGAAATTAGGGGCTGGGGAGATCTTCAGGCGGTTGCGCGACAGAATCTTGTCCGTTCTTGTACACAGCATGTTGCCGCACTCCACCTTAATGTTGAGGAGCTTCTTTCGGACCCAGTTCTTGACCCTATCGCTTCTGAGATGAAGGAAGTTTGTGCTGGGCTGGGCCAAGAGAAGGCATTGCACGGCGGCAAGAAACAATACGATATAATGATCGCTTCTTATTTTGCCGATCTTGCCCGAGTGTGGGCGGCACTACGCCGCTGTTGCGCTCCAGAAGCAACCGTTTGCTTTGTAGTGGGAGATTCCGCTCCCTACGGAGTACATGTTCCGGTCGAGCGGTGGCTGGGAGAACTTGCCGTTGCAGCCGGGTTTAGATCCTGGCGGTTTGAAAAGCTTCGTGACAGGAACACGAAGTGGAAGAATCGCAAGCATCGCGTCCTCCTTCACGAGGGTCGTCTGTGGATGCACGGATGAGTCGCGTTGTCATCATCAGTCGCTCAGCCCCAGCGCGCCCGCTTAAGAAACCGACTCTGTGCCCGACAATAGAAGGAGAGGCACTGTAGATGCAATTCTCGACCGTTCTGTTTCTTCTTGTCATGTTTTGTGTTCCTCTGCCGGCTTCTGGCGACACCTTGCGCGAGGTCGAACTGACCGACGGCAGCATCCTCCGGGCGGAGGTGGTCTCCATGAGCAATGGAGTGTACCGACTGCGCTCGGACACCTTGGGAGAAATCGAGATCCCAGAGCTGCGG
>JBGPOI010000348.1:0-5660 GCA_041487975.1 Binatia bacterium
AGTAAGCGAGGAAGCCAAGCAGCGAGGTGTCGTCGTATTTCAAGCCTTTGCCGCCTATCGCCTCACCCCACAACAGATCAATAGCCTCAGAAAGATCTGGCCAAAACAGTAAGGAGGCGAACGATAATGACAGCAGGAGACTAAGCACTATGGACAGGACATCAATTTCGCTTCCCGACGTTCGACCGTTGATTCGACACATCGTCGAACGCTTTCATCCAAAGAAAGTGATCCTCATTGGCTCCTATGCTTATGGCGAGCCTCACGAAGGAAGCGATCTAGATTTGCTGGTCATTGTACCTAGCCCTCCTCAGAGGCGGGAGGCTTGGAAGATCACCGGCGAACTGGGAAAGCAGTGTCCCACGCCATTACAGATCGTCTTTATGAGTTCGGAAGAGTTCGAGGAAACAAAAGATGTAGTGGGTGGACTAGCTTACCCCGCGTACCATTGGGGAAGAATTCTGCATGAAGCGGACGCGTAAGCAAGTTGTCTGGGACTTTGTACAAAGTTGGTTGCGGAAGGCAGAAGGCGATTTGCGGGCAGCCGAACGCCTGCTGGAAGTCCCACAGGAAGACTATTTCGCTGCCGCCTTTCACGCTCAGCAGGCCGCGGAAAAGTTTTTAAAGGCATTTCTTGTCCGACTCCAGGTTCCCTTCCCCAAAACACACAACATCGAACAATTATTGCAACTGGCAGCGCCATCCGATCCGGCGCTGGAAAAAGAGCTGACTTCAGCGACTATACTGACACCTTATGGGATCGAGTTCCGCTATCCGGGAGAAGAAATCGCTGATTTGGAGACAGCTCAGCAAGCTGTGGACGAAGCGAAGCGGGTAAAAACAGTGGTCTTGGGACGGCTACAGGATTACCTGCATCAGGGTCGTCCTTCCGACCCGGATTCATAAAAAAGAAAAGCCCTCACGGGGATGAGGGCTTCTGAAGGGGAATGGAGGCGGCGGGAATTGAACCCGCGTCCGAGAGTGGTCTACCAAAAGCCTCTACAATGCTTAGCTCACGTTTTGTTCTTGTCCCGTAGGCTCTCGTGAGCCGGATTCTACGAGACCAGCCGAGAAAGGTTTCGGCCTTGCATCCCCCGGCATGACGCAAGCCCTATCCCGATTTGCGTCGCCTTAGCCGGCCCTACGGGCACGGACCGGTAAGACGCTGGCTGCGGTTAGGCAGCCAGGGCGTATTCAGCGTTGTCTGCAGCTAAATTTGCAGTCTGCCGGTTTTACGGGTGATGACAGATCCCCGGCATGCAGCCTTGGCTTTCCAGCCCCCGTCGAACCCAGATCGCCCCCATAAATGGTGAAAGGTAGGGATCGGCTTCATCCGACCCAGAAAGGGCTCAAGGTATCAAGCCCCAACAATCTACCCGAGGTTTCTTTGCATTGCGCGCGCGATATCTCGCCTGACTTCGCGTTCGCGGGTTGTCGCACGCTTGTCGTAGAGTTTCTTGCCACGAGCCAGAGCCAATTCTACTTTCACGCGACCTTTCTTAAAATATAAGCGTAATGGGACCAAGGTCAACCCCTGTTCCTGCACTTTGCCCATAAGACGCATGATCTCCTTCTTATGCATGAGGAGCTTGCGCGTGCGGGTAGGCTCGACGTTGAAGTAATGAGCCGGCTCGTAATTGCTGATGTGGGCGTTCAACAGGACTGCTTCACCCTTGTTGATCCGGCCATAGCTGTCTTTCAGGTTGGCGCGGCCTTCACGTAACGATTTGACCTCGCCCCCAGTCAGGACGAGCCCAGCTTCATAGGTTTCCTCGATGGTGTAATCGAACCGGGCCCTGCGGTTGACGCAGATGGTTTTCTCGTCGGTCGTCGGTTTGGTCATAGAAAAGCTCTCAGCAGTCAGCTCTCAGCTTTCAGCAAAAATCTTGAGAACTGACACCATGTCTCCTTATTCTTTTCAGTCCTCAGCCCTCATTACTCTGTCCTTGTCTGGCTGACCGCTGATCGCTGAGGGCTCATTCTATAACGCGATTGTCGATCAGCCGGATATCCCCCACCCAAGCAGCCAAGGCTAGGAGAGTGGGACCGGACACCATAGTCACTTCTTCCAGGGTCTCCGGATGGCAAAGGGAAGCATACTCTATACGAATACCACCTTCGCGAGCGATCGTCTCTTGCACGACCTGAAGAATCGAGGAGGCGCGCCGCTCTCCATGCGCGAGCATGTCCTGTGCTCTGTTCAACGCGCGCGAGAGACACAGGCTGGTTTGCCGCTCGGTTGGGCTCAAACGCGCATTACGCGAACTCATGGCCAGACCATCAGGCTCGCGTATAGTCGGCATCGCCAGCACCTCCAAGTCGAAGTTGAGATCCTTGACCATGCGCTTAATCACCACACACTGTTGAAAGTCTTTCTCACCAAACAGGGCGACGTGTGGCTTGGTAATATTGAATAGTTTAGTTACGACCGTAGCCACCCCGCGGAAGTGACCGGGACGGAACGCTCCACACAGAGGCTGGCTCACTTTGTCCACCTCTACCGCAGTCTGAAAACCTTGTGGATATATCTCCTGGGCTTTCGGGTAGAAGAGCACATCAGTGCCAACCTCTTCTAGCATACGTTGGTCCTGCTCCAGGCTGCGTGGGTAGGTAGCGAAATCCGCTTGCTGGTTAAACTGCATGGGGTTGACGAAGATTGACACGATCACCACATCTCCCCACTTTTTCCCTGCGCGCACTAAGCTCAAATGCCCCTCGTGCAGAAACCCCATGGTCGGAACGAAAGCAATCCTTTTACCTTCTAAACGCCTGGCTTCTGACCAGTGCTGCATGTCGGTAATGTGGTTGATGATCTGCATAACTAATCCCGAATCTCCAGCCCCTAAGCCCTAATGAAACGAATGCTCATCCTGGGGGAACACTCCACTCCGTACCTCGCTGATGTAGGCATTCACGGCTTGGGAAACGACCCCTTGCAAATCAGCGTAGCGTTTGACGAACTTAGGAGCAAATCGGTCAGTCAAGCCAAGGAGATCGTGGATCACGAGAATTTGCCCGTCACAATAGGGTCCGGCACCAATGCCGATAGTCGGGATTGGCAGTCGGTCGGTGATTTCATGGGCCAGGTCCATCGGCACCCCTTCGAGTACGACGGCAAACGCACCAGCCTCAGCAACCGCGTGAGCGTCTTCCAGTAACCGCTCACGCGCGCCAGGCTGACGGCCGGACCTTTTCCCCTGTACTTTGAACCCCCCCATGCGGTGGACCGACTGCGGGGTTAAACCGATATGGCCCATCACCGGAATGTCCACGTTGACGATTGCCTTGAGCACCCGCGCCACGTTCACCCCACCCTCGAGTTTCACCGCCTCGGCACCCCCCTCTTTGAGCAGCCGGCCGGCATTGGCAATGGCGTCGCAGATACCCGCCTGGTAAGAGAGGAAGGGCATATCCCCGACCACGAGCGCGCGCGGCCTCGCCCTGGACACCAGCTTGAGGTGGTAGACCATCTCATCCATGGTGACCGGTAGGGTGGTATCAACCCCCTGCACCACCGTACCCAGTGAGTCGCCGACCAGCAGCACGTCGATGCCACAGGCATCAAGGATACGGGCAAAGGGGTAGTCGTAAGCGGTGAGTGCAGTGATCTTCTGCCCGGCTGTTTTGAAGCATTGGATTTCCGGGACAGTGATCTTGGCTGGGTTGGCTGGCATGGCAAAGCCCTCCTTAAGACCGGTTCGGAGGACTGGGCAGAGAAAGGAGGTCTGAACAACAGGTCCGAGGGTATTGCGGTCGATCAGCGCTTATCCCGCGCCTCTGCGCCCTTCCCTGGTTTCCCGGTATGCTCTTTTCGCTCTGCACTGCCGTCCGTCTCGGTCGAATTAGTATAGATCCGAGCGGTCTGTTCATGGCTTCTTCCTGCCGGATCAGCCTCGTGGGTCGACGGTTTCGCCGCCCGTGATCTCAGCCTCCCTCGAGCCCCTCACCTCCTGGCGAGCAACAGGAAGTTACCGGGCGTGCAGATAGCATACTTCTATTTCACTTGTCCAGTAGGCATTTTTCCGCCACCTGCCCTCCTCTCCGATCCCTGCTACTATGTCTCGGCTATGGATGTTCATGAAACCATTGGTCGGCTCTTCATGGTTGGCATTCCTCACCCTGCTCTGGATGACAAGACACGCCAGTTGCTTCACGAATTGCGACCTGGCGGAGTGATCCTGTTCCGTCGCAACTACCGAGACCCGGAAACGCTCGCCGCGTTGTGTGCCGAGACTCACTCCTTGTTTCCTGACTACACCCCGCTTGTCGCTCTGGATCATGAGGGCGGCCGCGTGCACAGGCTGGCTCCGCCCTTTACCCATTTCCCGCCCGCAGCCACTCTCGGTCGGATCGGCTCCGTCTCACTCGCTCAGCGGGTTGGTCAGGCGATGGGACAGGAACTCAGCAGTATCGGCATCGACGTGGATTTTGCCCCGGTGCTCGATGTCTTGACCAACCGACACAACACGGTGATCGGGGACCGCGCTTTTTCCGCCGATCCACGTGTGGTTGGTCTTCTCGGCTGTGCTCTGATGCGCGGGCTACGCGCGGGAGGAGTGATCCCGTGTGGTAAACATTTCCCTGGTCATGGTGCGACGTCCGTGGATTCACATGACGACTTGCCGCGCGATGAGCGTGGAAAGGAAGAATTCCTGCGCATCGACCTTTCTCCGTTCCGCCAGGCTATCGCCGAACAGGCAGAGATGATCATGAGCGCCCATATCCTCTATCCTGCGCTCGATTCTCACCTACCAGCCACGCTCTCTCCGCTGATCATTGACGAGCTGCTACGTCGCAGACTGAACTTTCAGGGCGTGGTAGTCACCGACGATCTGGAAATGGGAGCGATCGTCCGGCATTTCACCGTCGAGCGAGCAGCCGTGGACGCCCTCCGCGCCGGGGCCGACCTACTCTTGATTTGCCACAGCCTCGAACGAGCCATAGCGGCGCGGGACGCTTGCGTCCACGCGTTGAGCAACGGCACCCTGTCACCGCAGCGTGTAGAACAAGCAGGACAACGAATCGCCGCGCTCACGCAAACACACCGCCAGCAGCGACCCGGAACGACAGCGTCAATCGGCACCCCGGAACATCAGCGATTGGTAGAAGAGATTCTGCAACAGGCAAGCTGAAGGAGGTCTTTGCAATATATAGGTTTCCTAATTCATTCGTGAATAACGCCGTTCATGCTTCGACTTCACCCTGCGGGTGTAGCCTGTCCTGAGCTTGTCGAAGGGGAAGTCGAAGGGCGAACAGGGAGTATTCACTACCCATCTCAAAAAGGATCTCTATAGTAAGTTTCCCTCGCAAGGTTGTTCATGCTCTTTTACGCCAACTCTTCCAGCAGCGCTTTGGCCTCTTGCAAATCTTTCGTGTCAAACCCCTCGGTGAACCAGTCGTAGATCTCCGCCAGCATCCGCCGAGCTTCTGCCCTTTTGCCCTGCTGCTGCCACAGCCGGCTCAGGCTCATCACCGCTCGCAGTTCCAGCGACTTCGCGCTCTGCCGCCGGGCAGCCTCAAAGGCTTGGTGAAAACATTCCTCGGCTTCGCCGTGAGCAGCGCCAGCCGACAATCCTTTACCCCACGGGCTGTTCCTCTACTGTTTCGACTGGGTAAACAGCAACCTGCTCCCGGGCCACGGTCCAGTGCGCCGTTACCAT
>JBGPOI010000349.1:0-5642 GCA_041487975.1 Binatia bacterium
GATGGCCAATTGGAAGTGATAATCCGGGTCGTAGCCGGCCGGGTTCGGCGCGAAGCTGCGGGCCGGTCCGTGCTCGAAGCCTTGGTCTACCGGGAGGATGACAAACTTGCCGGTGCCACCGAGGCGGCCGTGGTTGAGCAACCGGGCAAGGTTCATGCGGGTGCCAGGGTTGTCGCTCTCGTACCCGCTCAAGATCTGACGTACACGTTCGGTCATAAACACAACCTCCTCTTCCGTAGTGATACAACACTATCTATAGAATGATTCCGCCCGAGTCACGTCCTCCGCGCTGCCAATGAGCAAGGGCACGCGCTGGTGGAGACTGGTCGGGACAATATCCAGAATCTGCTGTGTGCCGTTGCCGGCTCGGCCTCCTGCTTGTTCGGCTACCATCGCCAGGGGCGAGGCCTCATACATGAGCCGGAGCTTGCCGTTGGTGTTTTTCGGATCGGCCGGATAGAGGAAGATTCCTCCCTTCAACAAGGTGCGGTGGAAGTCGGCAACCAAGGAGCCGACATAGCGGCCCGAGTAGGGCCGGCCGGAAGCCTTGTCGCTTTGTTGCAGGTAATCGATATACCCGCGGGTCGGGGGGAACCACTCCTGCCGCCGACCTTCGTTGATGCTGTAGGTGGAGCCACGAGCCGGGATGCGAATGTTCTCATGCGAGAGCAGGAACTCGCCAATTCCCGGATCCAGCGTGAACTCGTGCACCCCATCACCAGTTGTATAGACTAGGATCGTGCTTGGTCCATACAGCGCGTAGCCGGCCGCGACCTGCTGTCTCCCTGGCAGATGGAGAGCACGGATCAGGTCCGCGCCGCGTCCAGAGGGACGGCGATGGATGGAAAATATCGACCCCACTGTGACGTTCACGTCAAGGTTCGAGGAGCCGTCCAGGGGGTCAACAAAGATAACATATTTACCCTTGTCGGCGTTTCCCTGAATGGGAGCGGGCTGTTCCATTTCCTCGGACACCATCTCCGAGACTAACTGTCCATACTCGAAGGCTTGCAAAAATGCGTCGTTGGAGATGCTGTCGAGTTTCTGCGTCACCTCGCCCTGTATGTTGATCTCGCCAGTGGAACCCAGCACGTCTGCCAGGCCAGCGCGGCTGAGCTCGCGGGCTATGGTCTTCGCTGCGAACGCAATCTGCGACAGCAGCAGAGAGAATTCACCGGTGGCGCCAGGATGGGCTTGCTGCTGCATCAAAAGGTAACGAGTTAACGTGATGCCGGTTGTTTTCATGCCTCCCTCCTGGCAAGAACAAGGTTTTTTTGCTTCTATACCACAGGAACAACCCACAGGTGAAGGGCAGAGGGCAAGCGAGAAAGCCTAGAGGGAAAAGCGCAGGGTTGAAGCAGGAAAAGAGCGAAGAAGTGTCAGCTCTGGGCTCTAGGGCACTTTCAGACTGCCTCTTTGGCAATGCTGTTGTAGGGACACGGCGCGCTGTGCCCCGACGAGAAGGACAGTTACCTCCTCCCATCCCCCAAAAGGTTTCTTGCCTATACTCTACGTTTTTTTCTTCGGCTTTCCCGAGGAACGCGCCTCGAGTTGCGCCAACAGCGCCAAGGCGTATTCTCGTGCGGGATGCATCCCGAGTGTTCCGGCCAGGTCTACCGCGCGCGTCAGGTATTCTCTCGCTCGATTTTTCTCATTTGTTGTACTGTTCCTTTTTTGGCTGCGGACTGCGGACTGCGGACTGCGGACCGTTTTTCGTTTTCCACTTAACACTTCCCCCAGCGCCAACAGCACCTGAGTGTAGAGGGGAGGGCTTTGCATCACCTCGGCATGGTGGAGGGCTGCCAACAGATGGGCCTCGGCACCGGCCTGATCCCGCCGCTGCAACTGGCCGAAGAGTCGTCCGAGAGTCGTATGGGCGGCGCACAGAAACCAGGCGCTCTCGCTTGCTTCGGCCCGGGCCAGCGCCGCCCTGGCGAGTTGCACGGCTTCCTCCTGGCGACCTGCACGAAATACCGCCTCGGCGAGCCACGTTCCCGTCAGTTCGCAGAAGGCGTAGCGTTCTTGCCAGGTCTGACTCAAGGCTTGCGGTAGGGGAGTGGGTGCGACTTGCATTGCCGACGTGGAGTCGGTAATGGCGAGATGTTCGCAGACACAACTCGCCAGTAACACGCCTGCGCTGGAACCAATTTCTTTCATCACTGATAGTGATAAATCGGCCTCTCGCATGCCGGCAAAGACCTCTCCGCGCAAGGTATGGAGCAGCGCGAGACCCCAGCGCGCCAACGCCTGCGAGATGCGGTTGCCGTGTTGGGCGGCGCTCGTGGCCGCCTCCTGCAAGGCACTGATCCCTTGGACAAAATCTCCGAGAAACCCCCGGCAAGCGCCGGCAATCGCCAAACACTGCACATAGGGGTATGCGACGAAGCCCATCTGTTCGTTCAGCAAACCCAGGTGGCTGACAAGCTCTAGTCCCGCTTCAGCGACGTGTAGGCCCTCGCTGAAGCGGCCGGCGATCCACAGCAGGTGCGCGAGCGGGCCGTGGGTGATGACCTGTAAATGCAAGTCATTGAGGGAGTCCGCCAAGCGCTTCGCCGTGCTGGCATGGGTCAAACCTGGGCGTGGTCGACCCCACAGGACGTAGGCGACCGCTAGGGTAGCGTGCAGTTCTGCCAGCAGGCGCGAGTCGTTGAGGCGCTGGCACGCTGCCTCGGCGGCGTCAAACTGCGCCCGCGCTGGACCATCGTCGGTTCCCTGACGCGAGAGCACGTTGATGAGGTGAATGCGAGTGCGCACTTCTTGCCGATCGCGGTCGGAGCTGGCGGGGAGAGCGGTGAGTAGGCGCAGGTGTTCTTCCCAGAAGTGCACGGCGTCGGTATCGGCGTAGAGGTCGAAAGCGCGCTGGCCGGCGAGATGGAGATAGTGCAGAGCCTTGTCGATATTGGCGCTGCGGCTGTAGTGATAGGCTAGCAGGGTCACCTGCTCGGCCAGTCTGTCGCCGTACAGTGTCTCGATGGCGACTCCGACCGTTTCGTGCAAAAGTGTACGACGTTCGTGTAACAGTTCATGATACGCCACTTCCTGCGTGAGAGCGTGCTTAAAGGTGTAGACGGGGTCTGGATACATTGCGGTCTCATAAAGGAATTCGCGCGCCTGGAGGGTGGTGAGGGCCTGATCCAACTCGGCTTCGGCGAGGCCCGTGACCCGTGCGAGTAAGGGGCGAGCGACTTCGCGACCAATCACCGCGGCAGTTTGCACTATCGTCTTGAGCGCCGACGGGAGGTGGTCAAGGCGACTAGCCAGCACGCCGTGAATAGTGGCCGGAAGAGTCCACTCCGACAACGGCCGAGCCAAGGTATAGGCTCCAGGTTGCCCCGTCAGCGTGCCGGTTTCGACCAGACTCTGGATAATCTCTTCGAGAAAGAAGGGGTTCCCTCCGCTCTGCTCACACACGACTGGTGCCAGAGTCGCGACTGACGAAGCGGTTCCCACCAGAGCAGTGAACAGCGAGGTACTCGTGTCCGGCTGCAAGGGAGTGATCGGTAAACGATGGACAAAGGATTGGGCTTCCCAGGGATAACTATCCCCGAAGCGGTACGTACACAGCAACACCACCGGCAGAGCTGGGACGCCGGCGGTCAGAGTGTGGAGAAATGTCAGGCTCCGGGCATCGAGCCAGTGCAGGTCTTCAATGAGCAGCGCCACCGGCTGGCGGCGACTTTGCGAAGCGATGAGCCGTTTAATCGCCTCGAGAATCTTTTGTAACCGAGCCTCGGCCGGGAGATTGGCGGTTTGTGGGTCGCCACTGTCAACGCCCAGGAGTTCGAGTAAGACTGGGACGTATTGCGTGAGGGACACATGAACGGCGGCGAGTTTGCTGCGCACCTGCTCGCGATACCGGTCCGGGGGATCCTGATCGCTGAGTTCGCAATACCGCTTGAGCATTTCAATCAGTGGTAGATACGCACGGGTCTTGCCGTACGGGAAGGCCGCTCCCTCGATAAGCAGATACCCGCGCGCACGCAGAGCCGGCTTGAGTTCTTCGAGCAGACGTGATTTCCCCACTCCGGCTTCGCCAACAAGTGACACAACCTGTCCCCGGCCGGTACTGACGAGAGCAAGGATCTCGTGCAGTTGGGCCAGTTCGCGTGCGCGCCCAACAAATGGACTGAGCCCCTGTGTTGCCCGTGCAGCCAGGCGTGAACGCGACGGGCCCGGACCGAGGAGTTCATAGGTCTCGAGGGGCTCTTTGACTCCCTTGACCTTGACTGCGCCGCGGGCGGCAAAATGGAAAAAGTCATGGGCAAGGCGGTAGGTGGAAAACGTCGCTAACGTCGAACCTGGGGTGGCAAGCGATTCCATACGCGTCGCTAGGCCGACCGCGTGACCCACCGCCGAGTAATCCATATAGAGGTTGTTGCTGATCGTGCGCACGACCACCTCACCGGTGTTCACGCCGACGCGGATCTGCAATGAGATGCCGTGGTGCTCGCGCAACTCGACCGCATAGCGTGCGACTGCCTCGTGCATCAGCAGTGCCGCGGACAGAGCGCGTTGGGCGTGGTCCTCCAGGGCGAGCGGTGCGCCGAAGAGCGCCATGATGCCATCCCCCAGGATGCGGTTGACAGTGCCCTCGACACGATGAACGGCATCCATCATCCGCTGCAGGCACGGGTCGATGAGTCGCTTGGCTTCTTCAGGGTCCAGCCGTTCCATGATGTCCATGGAGCCTTTGATGTCGGCGAACAGAACGGTGACGATTTTCCGTTCGCCTTCAAGGGTGGTCTTGCCGGAGAGGATGCGGTTGGCGAGATGGGGAGGGGTGTAAAAGATGGGTCCGGAGTCCGGAGTCCGCACAAAGGGACTTGAAACTGGAGACTTGGGATTCGGGACTTGGGACTGAGGGATTAGCGGCTGGGCAGTGAGAGCGGTGCCGCATTCGCTGCAGAACTTCTTGCCAGCCGGGACCGACGTCCCACAGCCTGGACAGGAGAGCATGAGGCGCGCACCGCACTCCTCGCAGAATTTCGCCCCACCGGGGTTGGTTGTCCCACATTTTGTGCACTGCATAGCCCGGGCCTCCCTTGCCCCCTTTCCTCGAAAGGCGTCTACACACCGGCTATACGTGGTCTATCGGTCAAACTGGGTAGAGATTAAGTCCTGGAACTGGAGGCTCTTACAAGGAGGCGAGAAATACCACGTTCGCCCTATTTACCGAGGTCTTTGCCATAGGTGTGGAAATGAAGTCGGCAATATCCGCTCTCGGGTAATGGTTGTCTGCCTCAGGCCAACTCGACCAACAACGCCTTGGCCTCTTGCAAATCCTTCGTATCAAACCCTTCTGTGAACCAGCCGTAGAGCTCAGCCAGTATCTTGCGGGCTTCTTCTCGCTTATCCTGCTGCTGCCACAATCGGCTCAAGCTCATCACCGCTCGCAACTCCAGCGACTTCGCCTGCTGTCGTTGAGCAATCTCGATAGCCTTGAGGAACGCTTCTTCTGGGGAAGAAACGGGGAATCGGGGAAACGGAGAATCGGCGAAGGAAGGGAGAGCCTCGCTCTTTCCCAATTCTTTCCCTCTTAGTTGCTCCGATTTTGCTTCGCTGGCTCCGATTCGCCCCGTCTCCGTTTCTCCGATTCGGAGCGATAGCTCCCCGTACAGCCGATACAGCTCCGCCTCGTAAAA
>JBGPOI010000350.1:0-5570 GCA_041487975.1 Binatia bacterium
ACAGGAGATTTATACACTCTACGTTGTGTTTGTTTTGGTAGGGGCGGCCCCGCGTGGCCGCCCACCTCCCGGGCAACCACATGGGGTTGCCCCTACATCTAATCCATAGGAAGTGTGCCAATCTTGTGTGGTCTGATTTAGAAGCTCGTGCCACCAAGAGCCCTGATTCCCTGTTTTGTTCGTCAAATTTGATTAGGCGTACGCCGTGCGCCCCGACAATATGTCAAAGAGTGACTACATGGCGGAACAATCGATGACCGAAACCGCCGTTCGTCTCGATCGCTGGCTGTGGGCGGCGCGCTTCTACAAGAGCCGAGCCCTGGCTGCGGAAGTGTGTGACGGCGGCAAAGTGGCAGTGAACGGTCACACGGCCAAGCCTCACAAGCTGGTACGCGTGCACGATACGGTATCTTTTACCCATCCCAGCGGTCCTAAAGAACTCAAGGTTCTCGCTCTTACTGAGCGACGCGGTCCTGCGCCCGAAGCGCGCTTGCTGTACGAGGATCACTCGCCGCCGCCGCCACCGCGCGAGGAACGCCCGTTCTTTGTCCCTCCGCCGTTTCGTCCACCTGGCATGGGACGACCGACCAAGCGCGAGCGTCGTGAGACAGAAAGGTTCCGGGGAAGGTAAGAAAGTTGCCAGTTGTTAGATTTCCCTCTCCTTTTGGGAGAGGGTTAGGATGAGGGAATTCTTCTATGATTGATTTACGCAGCGACACTGTAACCCTGCCCAGTCCGGCGATGCGTGAAGCGATGTACCGAGCCGAACTCGGTGATGATGTGATGGGTGAGGACCCGACCGTCAATCGTCTCGAGGCGATGGTCGCGGAGTTGACCGGCAAGGAGGCCGCGCTACTGGTCGTCAGTGGGACGATGGGCAATCTGGTTTCGCTCCTGTCCCATTGCCGGCGCGGAGATGAGGCGATTCTCGGGGATCAGGCCCATATTTTCCATTTCGAGGCTGGCGGTGCCTCTGCTCTAGGGGGTGTGGTCTTTCATCCGGTTGCCACTAGCCGCTTTGGCGAATTGGACTTGGCCGGCCTGAAAAATGCGGTTCGGCCGGCCGCCACCAATGTGCACTATGCCCCGCCCGGCGTGATCTGTCTGGAGAACACCCATAACCGTTGTGGAGGGACCATTCTGCAACCGGCTTACTTGCTCGAGGTGCGAGAAATCGCCGTCGACGCCGGTATCCCCGTGCATCTCGATGGATCACGTATTTTCAATGCTGCTATGGCCCTGGGATGCCACGTGCGCGAGTTGACCCGTTTTGCCGATTCCGTACAGTTCTGTCTATCGAAAGGCTTGGCCGCGCCTGTAGGATCGCTTGTCTGTGGCAGCAAAGATTTTATCGCCAGGGCTAGACGCACCCGCAAAATGGTAGGCGGTGGCATGCGCCAGGCCGGTATCATTGCTGCGGCCGGGGTCGTGGCGTTGACCGAGATGGTGGACCGGCTTGCCGAAGATCACCACCATGCTCGTATTCTGGCTGAAGGATTGGCCGAGTTGCCGGGGATGCAACTCGATCTCGACACAGTACAGACCAACATGGTGATCTTCGGACCAGAGAAGCGTCAATCTGAAGCTCCCTCGTTCGCTCGGCTGTTGGCTCACGCAGGGGTCAAGATCGGCGACATTGGCGGTGGCCGCTTCCGCGCGGTCACGCATTACGGTCTCTCTCAGGCTGACATCCGCGAGGCAGTGCGGATCGTGCAGAGAACCTGGCGAGAGATGGCTCACTAAGAACTCTGTACTTCTCACGATACCTGCGATAGAGAGAAGGGCAACCATTGCACAAGGAGGGAAAGGAAATCTATGCCAACCATCAACACTGTAGCAGGAACCTGTGAACCCAAAGATCTGGGCTTCACGCTGATCCACGAACATCTCACCGCCGGGTTTCCCGGCTGGGAACTGGATAATACGGGCTTCAATCGTAAACAGGAAGTCGCTAAAGCGGTCGAGAAGTTGAAGGAGATTAAATCACTGGGGGTGTCATCGTTTGTCGATCCCTGCCCGATGGAACTCGGGCGCGATCCGGAGTTCGCTGCCGAAGTGGCGGACAAGGCCGGCATGCGCGTGATTATTGCCACCGGCCTCTACAACGAAGCCTTGGGCATTCCGCCGCACTTCCGCAGCCTGCCGGTGGACGATATCGCGGAGGTGTATGTACGTGAACTGACCGAGGGCATCGGCAAGACCGGCATCAAGGCGGGGATCATCAAGACTGCCACCGGCGGCATCCCCGGCATGACGGAGACAGCAAAGAGTATTGGCGTCCACGAAGAGAAGTGCTTACGGGCCGCGGCCCGCGCTCACAAAGCCACTGGTACGCCGATCCTGTGTCACAACGACGAACTCGGGCCTTTCGGCCGCGAGACCCTGGACATCTTTGCCGACGAAGGGGTGAATTTTAATCGCGTGCTGATCGGCCATGCCTGCGGCGTTGGTGACATGCGCTACTACTTCGACGTTCTCGATCGCGGCGCGTGGATTGGTTTCGATCGTTTCGGCATTGAGACCATTGCCTCGGACAAAATGCGCTTGGCCTCGCTGATTGGTTTGTTGGCGGTGGGGTACGATCGCATCATGCTCTCGCACGACCATGTCAACTGCTGGCTCGGCCGCGTCACCAAAGAGTGGCAGGCGTTCATGGACAAGAGTCCGAACTGGAACTACGCCCACATCTGCCGACACATCCTACCGGCCCTCAGTAAGGCGGGCGTGAGTGAAGGCACCATTCGTACCATGACGGTGGACAATCCGCGCAGTTATTTTGGCGGATAGTCGCCGAACGATGTAGGGGCGCACGACGTGCGCCCTTCTGCAATTAAGGAGGGATGCGATGCAGAGGACAAATCGCCTCTGGAGAACCGGATGGTCCTGGATAATGTGGGGGACTGCTGTCGCCATGCTTGGAGGATTACTCTTTTCTCCCCCGGCTTTCGCTGACGCCGATCGCAGCTATAAAGCCGTGCGTGACTGGCTTGAGCAGTATCGTGAAGTTCCTCCCTCTTTCCAACCTGGGGAACATTTGACGATCAAGGATATTGATCGCCTGCGCCCTTTCATCCCGCAACCTGCTTGGGAATTTTATTTCTTCCCAGACATGGACATGGAAATCGCCGCGACCGGGAAATACCCTCCTCCGAGCGACTGGGGGCAGCACATGGTGACTGGGTATTCCCTGGACGAGCAAGGTGCCTTGATTGGCTTCAATGGCGGCGGGTTTCCTTTCCCGGAAATCAAACCTGATGATCCGCAGGCTGCCTTCAAGGTCTTCTGGAACCTCTACTGGCGGCCCGGCCACAGTGATTTCTTTATGCCCATGGTCGCCTGGGGACGGGGAGAAAACGGGCGACTTGACCGAGAGTTTGAGTTCGTTTCCACCACCGCCGAGTACGCCAAAGGCGATCATTGTCTGGTGCCCGAATATGAGGGGGTCAAGTACAAATCAATCATGGAGTTTCGCAGTCCCCGTGACCTCGCCGGGACTCGCAACTTGCAGATCGAATACAACGATCCGTACAAGGAGAACGATAGCTGGATATACTCGCCAGTGCAGCGCAAGCCTCGCCGGGTGCTCTCTTCTGAACGCACGGGGGAGACTCAAGGCATGGATTTCATCCGTGAAGATTCCATGGGGTTCGGCGGCAAGGTCTATGAGCAGAATTGGGCCTACCTGGGAAAAAAGTGGGTGCTGGCGACGGTCAATGTTCCCACTCATCCAGAGGCCGGTGGGCCGCATCTCTGGGTACCTCATAAGACGCGTTGGGAATTACGCGAGGTGCACGTCCTGGAACTGATCCCGAAAAATCCCTCGCACCCCTACGGCCATAAGCTCATCTTCGTGGATGCGGAGATCTACTGGACCCTGTGGATGACGGCCTATGATCGTCAGGATCAACTCCTGCGCCTCGGGCAGGATTTCCTCAAGTATTCGGAGAGCTACGCTACTGAAGAGGCGAAGCAAGCACCGTACGTTCAGGTTGATTACTCCCACAACGTTGGGGAGTATGTCTTCCTGCACGTAGGCAACACGGTGATCAACGCGCAGAAACCGCACGCGACATTCACCCACTGTTATGTCGTACACCGTGAGTTTTCCTCAGGTGGAGCTAAGCAGTTCTACTCGGTACGCAACATGGTCAGCGGTAAACGATAAAAAAAGGTGAAAGGGATAAAAGGGAAAAAGGCGAAAGGGGTAAAAGGGAAACGGGACGAAAAGACCAAGAAATTGTTTTTTGTCTTCCCTTTTCACCATTTCCTCTTTTCGCCGTTTCGCCCCTTTCTATAGAAAAAGACTAGCCCTCTGACCCTTATGGCAGAGAGGAGAGAAAAAAGGAGGACGTATGAAAGTTGGCACGGCGATTTCCATGTTGAACGTGGGAGAGAAACCGGACGGTGAGATCTACAAAGATGAGATGAAGCTGGCTGATCTGGCTGAACCCCTCGGGTTCGACTCCATCTGGAGCGTGGAACACCACTTCACCGGCTACGCCATGGTGCCGAACGTGGTGCAACTCTTGACTTACTTCGCTGGGCGCACCAAGCGGGTGCAACTCGGCACGGCAGTCATCGTGCTGCCCTGGCACGATCCCGTGCGCGTGGCTGAGGAGATGGCGATGCTTGACAACCTGTCGGGTGGGCGCACCATCTTCGGCTTTGGTCGGGGTGCCGCTACGGTCGAGTACGACGGGTTCCGCATCCCCATGGACGAAGCGCGCGTCCGCTTTGAGGAGGTAGCGAGGATCGTCATCACCGCGCTCACCAAGGAGCGGTTTTCCTACGACGGACAATTCTACAAAATCCCGGAAATGAGCATCCGGCCACGGCCGATCTCCCACCCGGAGAAGCGTCTCTATGCCTCCTCGGTCAGTCCGGAGTCGGCGGAGATCATGGCGAAGCTCGGCATTGGGGTGCTGATCGTCCCGCAAAAGGATTGGGATACGACAGTGGCGGACGTGCAACGATATCGGGCAACGGCGCAAGCGAACGGTTTCACGCCCAAGCCGCCGATTAGTCTGATTAACGTCTCTGTCCGTGAGAGCAGCGACGAAGCGTCAGAAGACGCGCAAGTCTACATGGGCGCCATGTTCGACTCCATCGACGCCCACTACCATTTCTCAGATGGGCATCTGACCGGCGTGAAAGGGTATGAATTCTACGCCAAGATGGCGAAGACCTACTCAAAGTTCTCCGATCCAGTGGTAAAGACGAAGGCGGTGGAGTTCTTCGCCAGCCTACATGTTACCGGTACGCCGCAACAGTGCCTCGACAAGATTGGCGAGATCAGAAACAAGACGGGCATGGATCATTTCGTCGGGCAGTTCAGCTACGGCGGCATGCCCTACGCAAAATGCGAGAAGAACATGCGGCTGTTTGCCGAGAAGGTTAAGCCGGTGCTGCAAGACAACGCCGCATTCCCGTTGTTCATGCCTGAGGCGGAAGCACGCGGGTAGGAGTAGGTTGGGCAAAAGCGCGCGTTGCAATAGTATCTTGGGAGCGCGGGCGTCCCGCCCGCTTAAAAAGCGCCCAAGATGGGTGCGCTCCCAGGGTACGCTCACGTG
>JBGPOI010000351.1:0-5550 GCA_041487975.1 Binatia bacterium
CCGCTGTTTGGGCAGGATCTTTTCCCTCGTCTGACCCTGGAGTCGGCGGTTGATCGTCGTCGTTCCTACGGCGGCACCGCGCGATCTGAGGTGCAGCGGCGGCTGCGATCGCTTGATTTATGAGTCTCAAGTCTAAAGTCCGAAGTCTCAAGTCTAAGGGCCGGGGGCCAGGGGTCGGGGGCCAACGACCGGCAAGCAACCGAAAGGCTTTTTCTCTCGCTCTTTGCTTTCTCCTCTCTATCTCTATCTCTTTCTTGGTCTTCTCCGCTTGCGGCCGCAAGACTCCGGTTCGCCCGCCTGAACTGGTGGCGCCCGAACCGATCAGGGACTTGACCTTAGAGGTGGACGGCAACGCCATTAAGTTGCACTGGGACCGGCCGCAGAAGTATGTCGATGGCAGCAATATGGATGACCTGGGCGGGTTCGTCGTACTGCGTGCAGTCCAGAATGGCCAGGGCACGGTTGGCTCCTTCTCTCAGGTTGCAGCTATACCGGTAGAAGACCGGGACCGCTTTCGCAAAGCCAAAAAATTCAGCTATACCGACGAGCAGCTCACGGCCGGCACCCTCTACCGCTACCGGGTGCAGGCGTTTACATTGGACGGCTACTACAGCAGCCCATCGAACACTGTCGAGCTGGTTTGGAAGGGAGGGCCATAACCTATGCACCATTTTCAGTATCGCCAGGGCGAACTCTATGCCGAGGATGTGCCAGTCGCGCGCATTGTCGAGCAGGTTGGCACTCCCGTATATCTCTACAGTCTGGCGACCCTGCGCCGCCATTACCAGGTGTTCGACGAGGCGTTTGCTCGTGTCAAACATCTGGTCTGTTTCTCGATCAAAGCCAATTCCAATCTGGCCGTTTTGCGGACTTTTGTCCGTGAGGGGAGCGGGTTCGACGTGGTGTCGGGCGGCGAACTGTTCCGCGCGCTGAAAGCCGGCGGCGACCCGCGCAAGATCGTTTTCTCGGGCGTGGGCAAGAGCCGCGAGGAAATCGCCTACGCCCTGGAACAGAACATTCTCATGTTCAACGCGGAGTCCGAGCAAGAACTCGACGCCATCAATGCAATCGCTGGTCGCATGGGCAAGAAAGCGCCGGTGAGCTTGCGGGTCAACCCGGACGTAGACCCGCAAACACATCCATACATCTCCACCGGCATGAAGAAGAGCAAGTTCGGCATCGATATCAAGCGCTCGCTCGCTGAATACGATCGGGCGCGGGCCTTGCCCAACCTGAACGTCATCGGGGTGGACTGTCACATCGGTTCGCAGCTCACCTCAACTTCTCCCTTCGTCGATGCCCTGGCGCGGGTGAAGGAATTGATCCTACGGCTACGTGAACGCGGGGTGCCCGTCAGTCATCTCGACCTCGGCGGCGGCTTGGGAATCACCTACAATGACGAGAAACCACCCGAGCCGAAAGAGTACGCCGGCTCACTCATGGAGATGATGGGCGCTCTCGCCACGCCAAGCACGGGCGCGGTGAGTCCCGGCACCGACCTGACCCTGGTGCTCGAACCCGGCCGGGTGATTGTTGGTAACGCTGGGATCCTGGTGACGCGCGTGCTGTATCGCAAGAGCAACGGCGAGAAGAACTTCGTCGTGGTCGACGGCGGCATGAACGACCTCATTCGCCCGGCTCTGTATGGCTCGTACCAGGGCATCCAGCCGGTCAAACAGACGACCGATGAGAAAATCGTCGCCGACGTGGTGGGTCCAGTGTGCGAGAGTGGCGACTTTTTTGCCAAGGACCGCGAGGTAGCGGCATTCGCACCTGGTGATCTGATGGCGGTAATGAGCGCCGGCGCCTACGGCTTCGTCATGGCTTCGAACTACAACACGCGCCCGCGTCCGGCCGAGGTGCTGGTTGACGGAGCGGACTTTTCCGTGGTACGCGAGCGAGAGACGTTAGAGGATTTGCTCCGTGGGGAGCGGATTCCGGCGACGCTGCAGTAATGAGTAATGAGTGATGAGGACTGAGTTATGAAACTCCCCTTCACCAAGATGCACGGCATCAGCAACGATTACATCTACGTCAATGCCTTCACAACTATGGTGCCTGACCCGGCCGCGATAGCGCAGAAGGTCAGCGACCGCCGCACTGGCATTGGTGGCGACGGACTCATCCTCATCTGTCCATCCACTACCGCCCACGCTCGCATGGAGATGTACAACGCCGATGGCAGCCGTGGCGAGATGTGCGGCAATGGGATCCGCTGTGTCGGCAAATACGTGTACGAGCATGGCCTGGCGCGGGCCAACCCGCTGAAGGTGGATACGGA
This sequence comes from Binatia bacterium, assembly GCA_041487975.1. Lineage (GTDB taxonomy): Bacteria > Desulfobacterota > Binatia > Bin18 > Bin18 > JACQEL01. The sequence continues at coordinate 2,282 of JBGPOI010000351.1, forward strand.
TGCAGGTCTGAAAACTCTCTTCCTCGAACTGAAGAACGGCAGCGTGTCGCGTGTTACCGTCGATATGGGTGAACCGATCCTCGAGGGACCGCGGATTCCGGTAGCGGCGGCTGGCCAGATTATCGACCAATCGCTGGAAGTAGACGGGAAACCGTATCGGGTGACTTGTGTATCGATGGGCAACCCGCACTGCGTGACCTTTGTCGATGCAGTCGAGCCCCTAGACTTGGAAAAGATCGGCCCCAAGTTTGAACACCATGCCTTCTTCCCGAAGCGGGTGAACACCGAGTTTATCCAGGTGGTCAGTCCTGCTGAGTTGAACATGCGAGTATGGGAACGCGGATCAGGTGAAACGTGGGCCTGTGGCACCGGCGCTTGCGCTGCGGCAGTGGCCGCGGTGCTGAACCATAAGGCCGGGCGCCGCGTCACCCTACATCTGCGCGGCGGGGACCTAGCGATTGAGTGGCGGGCGGAGGATAATCACGTCTACATGACCGGTCCAGCAGAAGAGGTATTTGAGGGAACGATCGAGGTATAGACAAATATTCTCAGATCGCTGCTTTGTCACCCTGAGCGTAGCGAAGGGTTTCGACCGGTTAGATTCTTCGCTTCGCTCAGAATGACAGAATGACTGTAGCAAATTCTGAAGTACGTCCCGAGTTGTTGTTGAGACTGATTGGAGGCAGTTATGTTTTCAGGCTCACTGGTCGCGCTTATCACCCCTTTCAAAAACGGCAAAGTGGATGAGAAGCGGCTCGTCGACCTCATCGAGTGGCAGATTCGCAGCGGCACGCATGGCATCGTCCCCTGCGGCACCACCGGTGAGTCGGCCACGCTCTCACATGAAGAGCACACCCAAGTGGTCAAGCTCGCTGTCGAGGTGGTGAGGAAGCGCGTGCCAGTCGTCGCCGGCACCGGCTCGAACTCCACCACTGAGGCGATTCGTCTAACACGCGAAGCGCAAGAGGTCGGTGCCGACGGCGCGCTGATGATCTCGCCTTACTATAACCGGCCGACACAAGAGGGGATCTACCAGCACTTCAAGGCGGTAGCGGAGGCCGCGCGAGGATTTCCTATCGTCTTCTATAATATTCCTGGTCGCACGGCCTCGAACATTGAGCCCTCCACCATGGCGCGCCTGGCCGAAATCGACAATATCGTCGGCGTCAAAGAAGCCGCGGGTTCGATCGATCAAGTGCTGAACATTATTGCCGCCTGTGGCGACAAACTCGCTATCCTCTCGGGCGAGGACTCCCTGACGTTCTCGATGATGTCGTTAGGCGGCAAGGGAGTGATCAGCACGGCGGCGAATGTCGCGCCGCGGGAAATGGCCGACCTGGCCAATGCTTGCCTGACCAAGCAATGGGACAAAGCTGCGCAACTCCAGATTCGTCTCCTTTCTCTCATCCGCTCGTTGTTCATCGAAACCAACCCCGGCCCGGCAAAAACCGCTCTGTCGCTGATGGGAAGGTGTGAGCTGGAACTTCGCCTGCCGCTGGTACCGATGGCTGAAGCGAATGTAGCGAAGCTGAAGACAGTCTTGCAGGAATACCGGCTTATCGGCTAGGAGAGGATTGCAGGAGCGCCCGGCCGTGCGCCCCTACGCCGGTTCGGTAACCGCCCGTCGAGGGTCAGACCATGCCAATCAACGTTATCATCTGTGGTGCAGCCGGCCGCATGGGAAAACTCCTTGTGACCTTAGTCCAAGAGCATCCGGAGACCCGCCTGGTAGGCGCGATCGAGGCAGCGGGTCATTCCGCGATCGGGAAGGATGCCGGTGAGGTGGCCGGCATCGGGGCGATCGGAGTAAAAGTCTCCGCCGATTATGGCGCCCTGGCCGCACCCGACAATGTGACCCTCGACTTCACCGTGGCTGAGGCGGCTCTGGAGCACCTTCGCACTGCGGTTACGAAAGGAGCGGCGATCGCCATCGGCACGACGGGCTTGTCCGCCGAGCAGCGCGCCGAGGCGGAAAAGCTCGCGCCCCAGACTCGCGCGCTGATCGCCCCTAATATGAGCATCGGCGTCAACGTCCTGCAAAAAGTCGTTGCCGACGTCGCGCGGATTCTCAAAGATGGCTTTGACCCGGAGATCGTGGAGATTCATCACCGCTTCAAGGCTGACGCACCGAGTGGCACCGCTCTCGCCCTGGGACGGACGATCGCCACCGCTCAAGGCAAAGATTTCGATCGTGCAGCCACCCTCGCCCGCCAAGGTATTACCGGCCAGCGCACCAACGAGGAGATCGGTATCGTGGCCTTGCGTGGCGGGGATGTGGTTGGTGATCACACGGTGATCTTCGCCGGTTTTGCCGAGCGCTTGGAATTCACTCACCGTGCTCAGAGCCGCGAGTGTTTGGCCCGCGGCGCTTTACGTGCAGCCCTGTGGCTGCCTCACCAACCACCTGGGTTCTACTCGATGAAGGATGTCTTAGGGCTCTAGAGCGAGCCGCTATTGCGCCTGCGTTTCGGTTCCGCTGGTAAATTTCCGGTAGTCCACCGGTGGTTTGAAGAGGTCAGCAGGCTGCGGGCCGACCTGCACATTGTTCCATTCAATTCGCGTCTGGTTGTCGGTGGACAGTATTCGGACCGGTATCTGCGTGCTTTTGTTCACCCAAAAGTAAAACACTCTGTCCTTGATCGTAACTTTGTATTTGTCGCAGGGTTGAGCCTGCACGGTTTCCGTGCCCACCAGTTCACGCTCGGCGTTTTTGTCGGAAACGCGTGCGAGCAGTCCGTCCTCCTCCACAAGGGGTTTTTCCACAAATATTTTCTGTACGGGCAGCATCACATACACTATCTTTTCGTCCAGCCGCACGATCGTGACGACTTGTACTGACCCCATGGCGACTTCCGTGCGCATCTTGCCGTCACCGATGTACACTTTGCTCGTATGCATGTTCTTCCCCGCACCCGTTACTTCGTCAGCACTGTATTGCACGGGTGAGGCTTCTTGAGCCAATACGATCCCGGGCAGGCTGAACAAGACGAGCGTCAAAAGAAATATCCTCATGCACCCTCCCGATGCGGTTGCGTTATCTCCGGTCGACCGCTTATTCTTTGCCAACTTTGCTACCGCCCAGGCGGCTCCTGCCGTCGGCGGGTCTTTTCAGTGCCGCGGCAATGGCCTCACGCACACCGAAACGCCCACTGGCACACAAAGCGAGAATCCGGTCAGTGAGAGAACGTTTAGCTGATTTAGGTTTGCATGTTCCTTCAGAATGCATGGTCTTACCCCTCCGCTTCCGCCACCTCTATCCCCATGCCTCA
>JBGPOI010000352.1:0-5546 GCA_041487975.1 Binatia bacterium
GCTTATCCGGCTTGCACCACAGGCATGCTCTCGCGATCCGTTACCTCGAGTAGCTCTACCACATTCCCGTCGGGATCCCGTCCATACGTCACGCGGAGGCCACTCCTCGTCTGGGGCGGACAGTGAAAGACCATCCCAGCCGCCTTCAGCCGCGCATACTCCGCCTCGATATCCGTCACTTGCAAGCAAAGATGCGTGATCCCGTGGTCACTCACGGGCCGGTTGACCTCACTCGGTTTGGGACGGGGCGTCTCATACTGAAATAGCTCAACGCACGCGTTCCCCGCCTTCAGCATTACCACCCGTGCCGATGAATTTTGTAACCCCACGATCCTATCGACCTCTTCTGTTCCAACCTCCCAGGCGGAGGAAAACACTTCCGTGAATCCGAGCAGATCTCGATAGAACCGGAGCGCGCGCTCAATGTCTCCCGTGGAAATCGCGGTATGATGAATGCCGTGAATCATTCGACCCCCCTTTTCACCGTTCTTGATTTGTTTGTCATCTTGAGTGCTGCTGCATTAGGCGTCAAGCTGGAGGGGAGCGAACGCGGCTGTGTCCCCCCGCCGGATGCGCTCCAAGCCATTGTCTCTATCACTCTCCGACTGAGCCTGAAAGAGATTCGCTGCCATGCAAGCGAACCGCAGATTACGCGACGCGCCAGGACTGGCACAAAACTTCACCCCTCGCGTCCAATTTCCCCGCGCCTCTGGAGAGCGTGTTCTGCACTATACACGGCACGCTGCAGCTCTGCTAAGAAGATAATGGTAGACAACATCATTTTTTATTATTGCGAAGGCGAGGTAAACCGGAACGGAACGAGGACCACGAAGTGAAAAAGGAGGGCCGCAGATGCACGATCTACTCATTAAGAATGGCACGGTCGTCGATGGCACAGGTACGCCACGCTACCGTGCGGATGTCGCCGTGAGCGAGGGCAAGATTGCCAAGATTGGTAAGGTCATAGATGGGGCGAGGAAGACCATCGACGCTGGGGACCTGATCGTCGCGCCGGGGTTCATCGATCCCCATACGCACTACGACGCGCAAATCTGTTGGGACCCGCTCGTCACCTGTTCGTCATGGCATGGCGTGACCACCGTGATCATGGGCAATTGCGGCGTCGGACTGGCGCCGTGCAAGCCCGCGGAGCGTGACGTCGCGACCTGGAACCTCGTCCACGTCGAGGCGATTCCGTACGACGTCCTCAATCGGGGTCTCACGTGGGACTGGGAAAGCTTTCCGCAATACATGAATGCGATTGCCAATCACGGGGTCGGGATCAATGTCGGCTTTCTCGCGGCGTTGTCGCCGTTCCGTCATTTCGCGATGGGGGATGAGGCGATGGGGCGTGAAGCGACGCTCGCGGAAACCGAACAGATCAGAACCCTTTTGCGCGAAGCGATTGCGGCGGGTGCGCTGGGCTTCTCGCTCACCGTGATGCCGCAGCATCTCGGGTACCAGGCGCAGCCGCTCGCGTGCCGTCTTGCTAGCCATGACGAGCTGCGCGCTTACGCCGGGGTGCTACGGGAACTTGGCCGTGGCACGATCGAAATCGCGCTGACAAAACAGCCGAGCACGGTGTCGGACAAGGAATACGCGCTGCTTGATCTGCTCTCCTCAGAGAGCGGACGGCCGGTGACGTGGCTCAACCTGCGTGATCGCGACGACGCGCCCGAGGCGTGGACCGAGACGCTGGAGAAGGTAGCGCCGTTGCTCGCGCGCGGCTGCCGCCCGCAAGTCGCCGTGCGTCCGCTCATCGTCGAGTTCAACCTGCGCAATCCGTTCCTGTTCGCCAGCATGCACGCGATGAAGCCGGTGTTCAGCGACAAAAACGTCGGGGCTCAGAAGCAGGTGTACGCGGGAGCGGAGTTTCGGCGCGCGTTTGCGGCGGAACTCGAACGCCGCACGGTGTTTCACGACATCTGGGAGCGCACGAAGGTCAAGGAAGTCACCAACCCCGCGCTCAAGGCAGTCGAATGGAAGAGCATCGCCGAGATCGCCCGCGACCGGGGCGTGGCCCCGCTCGACGCCTTCTTCGACCTCGCGCTCGAGGACGACCTCGCGGTCGACTATATGACGCCACTCCTCGACATCAACGAGGAGCGCGTGGCCAAGAAGTTTAGCGACCCACGCACGCTGATCGGCATCTCCGACGGTGGCGCGCACGTGGACATGCTGTGCAACGCGGGATACCCGAGCTATTTGCTGGGCACGTTCGTGCGCGAGAAGCAGGCACTCTCGCTTGAGTACGCAGTAAAACGGATTACTTCGGAACCGGCGCACTTCTTCGGTCTCGCCGATCGCGGCGTGCTGCGGCCCGGGCTGGCGGCGGACATCACGGTCTTCGATTTCAACACCGTCGGCTCGCCGGAGCGCCCGGAAATCCGTCACGATCTGCCGGGCGGCGGACGCAGGCTGGTGACACAGGCGCAAGGTATCAAGTACACGATCGTCAATGGACAGGTGCTATACGAAGACCAGCGCCACACCGGCGTGCTGCCGGGGCACGTGCTGCGCGCTGGACAACTGACGACGTAAGCCCCTTTCAAAGGAGAACCAACCATGGCAATACAACGAGTAATTTCGGCGGATTCGCACATGACGGAGCCGGGCGACCTGTGGGTCAAACGGCTGGACCGCAAATATCGCGACAACGCGCCGCGCGTCATCAAGAACGAGAAGGCCAGCGGCGCGCCCTACCAATTCGTCGGCCCAGGAATTCACCCGCTCACCGTCGCCGGCGTGTTCGCCGCGGGACGCAGCGGCACTGAACTGCGCGAGCACATGAAGCACGGCTACGAGGCGGCGCGGCCAAGCGGCTGGGATCCCGTGGAGCGCCTCAAGGATCAGGATCTCGATGGCGTCGTCGCCGAAGTCCTGTATTCGAGCCTCGGTATCGTCCTGCTCGACATGCAGGACGTGGAACTGCAGCAAGCGTGTCTGCGGGTGTACAACGACTGGCTCGCCGAATTCTGCGCGCACGACCCCAAACGCTTGGTGGGCATTGGCCTCTATACGCTCAAGGCGTTGCCCGATGTCTCGGAGATTGAGCGGTGCGCGAAGATGGGGCTGAAAGGGGTGCTGATGCTTGCGTCTGACGCCACTGATATTCCGTACAGCGACGAGCGTTTCGATCCCCTGTGGCGGGTGTGCGCCGCGGCGGGCCTGCCGATCTCATTACACAAACCGTTAGTGTCCGGAATGCCGCTCACGCCGGCGATGCCGACCATGGCGGATCTGCAGATTCACGTGATCCACGTCGTCGAGCAATGCCTTACGCGGATGGTGTACGGCGGCGTGTTCGAGCGGTTTCCCAACCTCAAAGTCGTGTCGGCGGAGAACGATGTCGGGTGGATTCCCAACTGGGTGCATCGCCTCGACCATGTTCATGCCAAGATTGCCAACGCTAAGCAACTGCCGCTCAAGCCCAGTGCATACGTGCGGCGCAACGTCTGGGCCACGTTCCAGGACGATCCGCTCGGCCCGGCGACCTGGCAGTTCTTCGGCGAGAGTAACTACATGTGGGCCTCGGACTTTCCCCACGCGGACTCGACATTTCCCAATTCACTGAAGGTTATCGAGGAAAATTTCGCCGGAGTCCCTACAGAGGTCACGCGGAACATTGTCTTCGAGAACGCCAAGCGGCTGTACCACATCGGTCTCGATTGAATTTATGTAGGGGCGTAGCATACTACGCCCCTACGAAAACGGTAGTACTGAGCCGTAGTGGCAGCACGTTCCGTGGTGGCCGACGAATCGCAGTGCGGACAATCCATCTTCATCTTCCTCCCCGAGGCCGCATCCTACTTTCCACCACAGCGATTGCCAATTGGCGCGAGACCTGACAGAACCCTCCGGTGGGCCACCTTCGAGCAGCGTGAGTGGTGTCCGTCGCCACAACCACGATCCCGATACTGTTCCGGCTATTATGGATGCGTCATCGCTTCTGCGCGCACGATCTGGTCGAACTCCTCCCCCGTTAAGTACCCCAGCTTGACGCAGGCATCGCGGAGGCTACTGCCGTCTTCATATGCCGTATGTGCGATCTGCGCTGCCTTGTCATAGCCGATCTGCGGGCTGAGCGCCGTCACCAGCATGAGTGAGTTCTGGACGTACGAAGCAATTCTGGCGCGGTTCAGTGTGAGACCCGTAATCAAATAGTCCACAAAGCCGTGGCAGGCATCGTGCAGCAGCGTGACTGAGTGTAGGAAGTTGTAGATGATGACGGGCTTGAAGACGTTCAGCTCAAAGTTGCCTTGCGAACCGGCGAAAGAGATGGCGGCATTGTTGCCGTGCACCTGGACGGCGATCATGGTCATCGCCTCACACTGGGTCGGGTTCACTTTCCCCGGCATGATCGAGGAGCCCGGCTCATTTTCCGGGAGCAGCAACTCCCCCAGCCCGCAGCGCGGGCCGGAGGCTAGCCAGCGAATATCGTTGGCGATCTTCATGAGCGCTCCCGCCAGTGTGTGGATCGCCCCATGCGCAAACACCAGCTCATCGTGCGCCGAAAGCGCGGCGAACTTGTTGGGGTGCGAGCGGAACGGGAGTCCGGTCAGTTCAGCAATCTTTGCTGCTGCCCGCTCGGCAAACTCTGGAGGGGTGTTCAGACCGGTGCCAACCGCGGTACCCCCGATGGCCAGGTCGTACAGGCCTGCGAGCGCCTGTTTCAGCCGCTCGATGCCACGGGCTAGGAGGCTGCTCCACCCGGACATCTCCTGCCCAACCGTCAGCGGCGTAGCATCCTGCAGGTGGGTGCGGCCGATCTTGACTACGTCGGCGAACTCTTTCGCCTTGGCGTCAAGCGCATCGTGAACACGCTGGATGGTCGGGATCAGGTCAATGTGTAGGCGTGTCGCCGCCGCGATGTGCATCGCGGTGGGGAAAGTATCGTTGGAGGATTGGGACATATTGACGTGGTCGTTGGGATGAATCGGATGCTTGGACCCCAGCACTCCACCGGCGAGTTCAATCGCGCGGTTGGCGATGACCTCGTTGGCGTTCATATTGGTCTGCGTGCCGCTGCCGGTTTGCCAGATTCGCAGCGGGAACTGGTCGTTGAGCTTGCCGGCAATTACTTCCTCAGCGGCTTGGACGATCAATCGTGCCTGCTCGGCGGGTAGCGTGCCGAGTTCTTCGTTTACCAGCGCGGCGGCTTTCTTCAGAATCCCCAGGGCACGGATCATCTCCGGCGGCATCAGGTCGTGGCCGATCTTGAAGTGGATCAACGAGCGGGCAGTCTGGGCCCCCCAATAGACGTCAGCGGGCACTGCAATAATCCCCATGCTATCAGACTCCACGCGTGTCTCAGCTTGTGTTGGAAGCTCAGCCATAGTCTTCTGTCTCCCTTCACGCATCAGTATACCCTGAGGATTCCCGGAACCAGAAGAGTGTCCGAAGACTGGGAAGCTGTCAGGGCACGACAACAAAGCACCAAACCACTGGACGGTACGGTCCAAGTACGCTGCATACGGCTCGTAGCTTCTTGACCTACCGGAGGCTGAGGCGGGAGCGAGGAACGCGCCACCCGGCCTACACAAGGA
>JBGPOI010000353.1:0-5491 GCA_041487975.1 Binatia bacterium
CCAGGTTCGGCCGCTCGTTCCCTGAAAAGGTGCCGTGCCCGTGCCGTGGAAGAGGAGGAAACAATGCGAAAGACCTTCTGGCGGGTCAGGTTGGTCGTGTGCATTACCACCGTGCTACTCGGTCGGGCCCAAGCGGCGGTGCTCTCCGGACAGGTACAGGGGATCGACAAAAAACCTCTGCCTGGCGCTATGGTGACCGCGGTTGACCACGCTGCCGGCATCCATACCACTGTCTACACGGATGCGACTGGGCACTACCACTTGCGGGCGCTCAAGGCTCAACCCTATCAGCTTCGTACTCGTCTGATCGGGTTTAGCGATGAGACGAGCGAGATCGACCTTGCGCCCCAAGAGTTGCTTCACGATACCGTCCTCAGAGCCACTGATCAGATAGCGGAGCAGTTGCCGGCGAATTATTGGTTTGCTCGTATTCCTTTTCCTGACCAGCACACCAAGGAAGAGTTTGCCCGCCAATGCACCTATTGCCATCAGCAGGGGAGCCTGGTGACCCGCCAACCGCGCAGCGAGGACGAGTGGCAAAAGATCTTCGACCGCATGGCGGCAATGGGCGGAGTGCTGTCGCCCGAGCTGCGGCGCGCCATGCCGGCTTTGCTCCGACGTGGGTACAACCTGGATGGACGACGTGAGGACTTCTCCCTGCCCCCTGCGCTCTCGCCCGAAGCCGCTGACGCGACGATCACTGAATGGGAGGTGGGCGGCCCATATGCGTATCCGCACGATGTGGCGGTCGCTAAAGATGGGAGAGTGTATAGTGTAGACTTGACTCGCGACCAACTCGTGCGTCTGGATCCTCACTCTGGAGAGCGTAAGAGTTGGCGCATCCCGGCTGGCGACTCGCCGGTAGGGGGAGTTTTCCCGGGACTGATTCCGCCCGGGAGTCCGACAGAGGCATCTCCGCATGTCGCGCCGCACAGCTTGCAACTCGACGCGGACGGCAACGTGTGGATCACTTTGTGTTTGGGCAACAAACTGGCTCGATTTGACACTCGTACCGAGCGCTTTCGCATCTGGGACCAGCCCGCGCCGGGTCTCTATCCCCACACCCTGCGCCTCGATCGTCAGGGGCGGGTGTGGTACACCTTGGCGGTGAGCAACCATATCGGTCGCTTCGATCCCGCGACCGAGCGATTCACTCTCTACCGTCTACCCGCCCGCACTTGGGGGGAAGCTTTCACCCTGCGCACGCTGCGGCTGTGGTTGTGGCTCGCGCGTTGGCTGCCTACCGGCTGGATCTCGGCCGAAGCCCCGGTGTTGCCTGTCCCTTATGGGCTCGACATCGCCCCCGACGGGGCGGTGTGGTTCAGTCAGTTGAATGCCGGACGCATCGGTCGTCTTGATCCCGTGAGCGGGAATGTTCAGACCTATGACACCCCTTTTGACGGACCTCGGCGCTTGCGTTTCGACTCTCGCGGAGTGCTGTGGGTGCCTGCCTTTGGCAGCGGCAGTCTGGCGCGCTTTGATCCTCGGAGCGCGACTTTCAAGCTCTATCCGCTTCCGACCTTGCCGGTGGGTTCCGACACTCCTTACGCTCTCAATGTCGATCGCCGCACCGATACGGTCTGGGTGTGTGGCACGAACTCCGACTCGCTGATCCGCTTCGAGCCGCAGAAGGAAAAGTTCACGATTTTTCCCCTGCCCACGCGGGTGACCTTCACGCGGGAGATCGACTTCGACGACGAGGGCAACGTGTGGACCAGTAACTCGAATTCTCCCACCTGGCACATCGAGGACGGTCTGCCCAAGATCGTTCGCCTGGCTCTGCCACACGAGCGGCTGGAGTCCCTTGTGCAATGAGAGGAACAGGAAGCAACATGGCTGGGAAACTTGCAGCGTTTCACGAATTCCGTTCCCGGATGAATGAGAAGCTGTTGCAGCGCGGTAATCTGCAACTCAAGCGCTTTTTCAATCTTGACTCCCAGGTCTATAGCGACGGCGCGCTCTCGAGCCAGACCAAAGAACTGATGGGTTTGGTAGCGTCGGCCGTGCTACGCTGCGACGATTGCATCACTTATCACTTGATTCGTTGCGCTGAGGAAGGGGTGACGGACGAAGAGTTCTTTGAGACGTTTAACGTGATCCTGGTGGTGGGGGGATCGATCACCATTCCGCATTTGCGCCGTGCGGTCGAAACGCTCGAAGAGATCCGTGCAAAAAGTGCCGAAGGGGAGACGGCGAAAAGGGAAAACGGGCGAAAGGGAAAACGGGTGAAGAAGAAATGAAATCTATTCTAGTCTTGTTGATTTTCATCCTGGGAGGTGTTCCTTCCCTGTTGCAGGCCGAGACCCTGACTAGCACCCTGGCTGATCAGACCCAGGTGGCGCTCACCATCTACAATTCTAATCTGGGGCTGGTCAAAGACCTGCGTGAGATCGACTTAGCCGAAGGGGAAAACGAACTCCGATTCATGGATGTCGCCGCGCAGATAATGCCCACCACGGTGCACATCAAATCGCTGGCGAACACTCCGGGGCTGTCGGTGCTCGAGCAGAACTATGAGTACGACCTGCTCAGCCCGGAGAAGCTGATGGAAAAATATGTCGGCAAAGAAGTGAAGCTACTCGACAAGAATTATTTCACCGGCCAGGAAGAGGTGGTGACCGCTACCCTGCTTGCGACCACCGGCTCTCCCATCTACCAGGTTGGGAATGAAATCCACATCGGTGTGCCCGGCCGGGTGATCCTCCCACAGCTTCCCGAAAATCTGATCGCTACACCAACATTGGTGTGGCTACTGCGCAGCAGCAAGGGCGGCAAGCAGAAAATCGAGACCTCATACCTGACCAATCAGATCACCTGGCAGGCCGACTATGTGACCGTGCTGAACGCTGACGATACCAAGGCTGATCTCTCGGGCTGGGTGTCGATTGACAACAAATCCGGCACCACCTACAAAAACGCCACGTTGAAGTTGGTCGCCGGGGACGTGCACCGGGTCGAGCCTAAAGTTGTGTACCGACAGGCCATGGCGCTCGCCGCCGCCGCCGCGCCGCCGCCGCCGCAGTTCAAGGAGGAAGGCTTCTTCGAGTATCACCTCTACACGCTTGACCGCCCGGCGACGGTGAAGGACAACCAGACCAAACAGATGACCTTGCTGACCGCCGCCGATATTCCGGTGACCAAACGGCTGATTCTGCGCGGGCAGGAGGGGTATTTTTACAACCCGTACAGTCCCGATGACGAGTTGCCCGCGGACAAGGTCAGCGTATACCTGGAGATCGAGAACACGCAGAAGAACAACCTGGGCATGCCCCTGCCCAAGGGCACCGTGCGTGTGTACAAAGCCGATAAGGAAGGCAGCCTGCAATTCATCGGCGAGGACCAAATCGATCACACCGCCAAGGATGAGACGGTAAGGGTCAAAATGGGCGAGGCCTTCGATGTGGTTGGCAAGCGCAAGCAGACCGATTACAAGCGCATCGCTCGCACCGTCTCGGAAATGAATTGGGAAATCACCCTGCGCAACCACAAACCGGAGGCCGTAATCGTGCGCATCAACGAGCCGGTGCCGGGCGATTGGGAAGTGCTGTCCGCGTCGGCCCAGTACGAGAAGGCCGGCGCCCATATCTTACGGTTTGACGTCCCCGTGCCCAAAGACGGAGAAGTGAAGGTGACGTATCGAGTGCGAGTGAAGATGTGAGCATGGCGTTGTTTGGCAGGCGAGGGGAGGCGGGGGATTTGCTGTCAGGAGAGTGTGTACGTGGCGGACAAGTTTGATCTTACCATTATAGGTGGCGGCATCGTCGGGCTGGCCTCTGCGTTGGAGGTTGGGCGGCGTTATCCCCAACTCAAACTCCTCGTGCTGGAGAAAGAAGAGCGCCTCGCTGCCCACCAAACCGGCCACAATAGTGGTGTCATCCACTCCGGCATTTATTACAAACCCGGATCACTGAAGGCGCAGACCTGCGTCTCCGGGGCCAGAGACTTAGTCGCATTTTGTGAGCAACACGACATCCCCTACGAACGCTGTGGAAAAGTCGTGGTTGCCACGGCGGCAGAAGAACTGCCGCGGCTGGAAGAACTTTTCCGGCGTGGCACGGCGAACGGTGTCGCGGGATTGGAGATGATCGGCCCCGAACGGTTGCGAGAAATCGAACCTCACACTACCGGGATCAAAGCCCTGTACGTGCCCAGCACCGGCATCATCGACTTTCCCCGTGTCGCGCACACCTACGCCCGACTGGTGCAGGAGCAAGGAGGAGAGATCAAAACCGGTCATCAGGTGCAAAAGATCGCGCAGGCGGATGGCGGGCTGGTGCTGGAGACTTCTCAGGGAGCGGTGCAGAGCAAGTTTCTGATTAACTGTGGAGGGCTTTTTTCTGACCGGCTCGCGCGCATGGCCGGCGCAAACCCTGACTTACAAATCGTTCCCTTTCGCGGAGAGTATTATACCATCGCCCCGCAACGGCGAGGTCTAGTCAAAAACCTCATCTACCCCGTGCCTGATCCGGCGCTGCCGTTTCTCGGAGTTCATTTTACCCGGACCATTGATGGTCTGGTCGAAGCCGGTCCGAATGCCGTCCTGGCGTTCGCCCGCGAAGGGTATCGCACAACTGACTTCGATCTGCTCGACCTGCGCGAAACATTAACCTTTCCAGGGTTTTGGGCCATGTCACGCAAGTATTGGCAAACCGGCATCGGCGAAATGTATCGTTCCTTGAGCAAGCGTGCCTTCTTAAAGGCGCTCCAGCGGCTCCTCCCTGAACTCACTATCGCCGACCTGCAGCTGGGAGGAAGTGGTGTACGGGCGCAAGCGATTGCCACAAGCGGTGCGCTGGTTGATGATTTCATCATTACCACCACTGGGAATGCCTTGCATGTCCTGAATGCCCCTTCTCCGGGGGCTACTGCCTCCCTGGCGATCGGCCGGCTGATCGTCGCAAAAGCCGCACAGGCTTTCACGTTGCCTATGTAACAGCAAGAGTTTCACCCGTGTAAGCGTAAAGGGTTGTCAAAAAAAGAGAAAATCGCTAAAATGCCTCTCTGTCGGAGGAGCCGATGGCGATTACGATCAGAAAAGCCGCCCGCCTGGAGAAACTGCCACCCTATCTGTTCGCTGAAATAGACAAGAAAAAACGCGAAGTTGCCGCTCGCGGGGTCGATATCATCAGCCTCGGCATCGGCGATCCTGATCTGCCGACCGCCCCCCATATCATCAAAGCGTTGCAAGAAGCTGCCACACGGCCGGCGAACCATCGCTACCCGGATTATGAGGGTCTCTTCAGTTTCCGCAAGGCGGCGACCGACTGGTACAAAAGTCGCTTCAATGTCACGCTGGATCCGGACAAAGAAGCCGTCTCCCTCATCGGCTCCAAAGAAGGAATCGCCCACCTTCCTCTCGCTTTTGTGAACCCCGGGGACGTGGTGTTGGTCCCCGACCCCGGCTATCCGGTGTACAACATCGGCACCATTTTCAGCGACGGGGAGCCGTATTTCATGCCGTTGCGCAAAGAAAACGGTTTCCTGCCCGACC
>JBGPOI010000354.1:0-5489 GCA_041487975.1 Binatia bacterium
CAGGTTCGTAGCCTGCCGCTCTATCCAGCTGAGCTAAGGGCGCATAAGGAAAATCAGGCACTGAGGAAAGGGAGCAAGAGGTGCCTTCAGGCGAGCAGAAACAGAGGAGAAATTTTCTTCTCTTTTACTGAGCCTTCTTCTGTAGCACAGCGGGACAGGAGTCGGCAAGCACTATGTTTACATAAACCAGGTAAACAGGTCGTGTGCGCAAATGTCATGCAAGGTTGGGAGGGAGAATCGGTCGGATCCGGCTTAGTCCCCCAGGCTGACACCGATACGATCAGGAAAGAAGCCCTTTGTCCGACGATCCATCGCTCCGCAGCGCGTTGCGCGCGAACGGCAGGCCGATAATCAACACGGCGAGGCCCAAACCCATCCAGGTGGGATTTCCCCCTATGACTCCGACCACGAGCATCGTCGCACCCCAGAACGCGATCAGAATACACACCAGTCCTTGTATGGCTAGCAAGCTCATCGGTCTCCTCTTGGCAAGTGTTGTACCCTCCCCTCTTTAGAGGCCGTCTTGACATCAGACAAGGGCCAAGGGGCGGAATGAAGATTGAGTGATGAGGATTGAGGAATGAATAGGGGACAAGAAAGAAAAATAGAAGATATGAGAAAAGAACGTCTCAAGTCTCAAGTCTCAAGTCTCAAGTCTCAACTGAGCAAGCGACATCTTAGAAAAATCCTTGGTAGTGGTGGAGTTCTGCTAGCGCTCTGGCTGGGAAACAGCATAGTGAGCGCGGCGGAGCAGCAGCCTCACCACCCCATGCCTCTTGAGCAATACATCGCGCTGCTGGAAGACCCGAAACGTGACGAGTGGCAGAAGCCTGACGCGGTCATTCAGGCACTCAGCTTTAAAGAGGGACAGGTCGTGGCTGACATTGGCGCCGGCAGCGGCTACTTCACCCTACGCCTGGCCCAGGCAGTCGGGCAGAAAGGACGGGTGTTTGCGGTCGATGTCGATGAGGGCATGCTCGATTACTTGCATCAACGCCTGGACAAGGAAAAGATCCAGAATGTCCAGGTGCTGCATGTGCCAGCGCACGATCCGCTCTTGATCGACGGCTCCCTGGACCTGGCGTTTGTCTGCAATACCTATCATCACCTCGAAGCCCGCGACGTGTATCTGCGCAAGCTGCGCAAGGCGCTCAAGCCGGGCGGACGTTTGGTGATCGTGGATTTTTACAAGAAAGAAGGGATACCGGTGGGACCGCCTCTGGCCATGCGGCTCGGCGAAGAGACGGTCAAGAAGGAATTACAGGAGGCCGGGCTGCAGGTGACCGAGCAGCTAACGTTCTTGCCCTACCAGTACATCCTGATTGCCGAGCCTACGACAAGTGCGCCTGCCGCTTCTCCGGTGACACAAAGGTGAGTGTATCGACCCGACGCTCAACCAACTCATCGGCCCGCGCCAGCAGCGCCTCGTTCTTGGTAAACTTCTCGACCATGTAGCTCAGGTCACTGAGGTCATGGATCAGCAGCTTGACCGCTTGGTCGCGCAGCGTCTTTTCCTTCACCACCTGGAGGAGTTCGACCACAACATCTTCGAGTTCCGAGCCTTCCACGTCGATCGCCATCTCGAACGCGCGCTCGATCGACACACCCTTAGCCGCCTCGCGGCCGTATGCATTAAGCAACGATCGCAGCCGCACCACGGTGGATGGATCGAACCACACCTTGCTGTTCTCAGCCAGGACGGGGTCACTTTCCAGTACGCTCTCGACCAAGACGAGGGCGCCGAGATGACCGGCCTCGTGGCGAGCCATGGTGAACCAGAACGTGCGCAGGTCTTCCCGCTCTTGGAAAACGCTGGCGAAGCGCGTGTACAACGTCATGGTTTTCTTCTCCATGTCCACAGCGGTGCGCAGGATGTCTTTGATCGTCACCCGCTTCGCCCGGCGGTGTAGATCAGCTTTCTCTGCCATGTTTGTTTCATAGCAGAAGCAGAGGGAATTGTAAAAAACCTCGCCGTATCGCTCGATCTTAGGAAGTTTGCAGAAAGGAAGAAGATGGCATTTCTGATATTTGTAGTACTGATACTGCTGCCCGCGTGTCCTGCCTCCAGACAGGCTCACACGGATCCAGTGAATGTCGAGCCTGCCGCTCACGAGACATTCCTCGCCTGGGCCCGCGAGCGTGGCTATTCAAACCTGAAACCGGTTGAAACCCAGCAAGAAGGCTTGTGTTGGTCCGTGCGAGACTCTTCTCCCAGCGAGTACTTGTATGGGCTGGCAGCTTGTCCCGGCGAAGAGATTACAACGATCCGCGTCTTCCGCCAGGGTACGGTATGGAAGGCTGAGCAAGCACACTTTCAAGCTTCTGTAGGTAAACCTTCCTGGCAGGAGATCATGGAAGCTCACCTCCGAGAACTAGCTCAAGGCTTGAAGATCAGGATGATCCTGAAGAAGGATGACATTGTAGTGGTAGCGTTAGTCCAGCCAGAGAACCCGCCCGACTCTGAGGGTTGGGAAACCTATCGGTTCACCAGGGGTGACGACGGACTCTGGCGGTCTTACTCCCCCAGCGATGCGTTGCAGGGTGGTTGGGCAACACCTGAGGATGCCCTCATTGGCTTTGCGCTCAAGAACTTCCCTACATATTCCATTCTGGGTAACTGTGCCCCAACTCAGGAAGTTCGCGAGAGCAACGGGGTGTGTTGGACTCTCAAAACTGAGACAGGCGAGCGTCGTACCTACACGATTGGCCCGGCCCTCAGTACCGGCGAGGAAGTAGACTTCGTCCGGCGAACATTCGACTCGGGGGCACCAGCCTGGGTCGGATTCCCCTATGACCGCTTCCCCCCGATATGACGCTTCCCACTCTGTTGAATGATCGAGAACAACAGGGCGAATACAAGATTCGCCTCTACCGTTCGCCTTCTACTGCGCCGTCAGCGCGCCGTCCACGGCCATCGGCAGCCCGGTCACGAACGAGGCCGCGTCCGAGCATAACCACAGGACCGCTTCGGCAATTTCTTCAGGTTTGCCGAGCCGCCCCACCGGCTCCATCGCTGCGGCTGCTTCCGCCATCTGCGGACTTGCACCGAAGGCGCGCTCCACCATAGGAGTGCGGATCACCCCCGGGCAGACCGCGTTCACGCGGATGCCAGCCTTAGCGTACTCTAACGCGGCCGTCTTGGTCAGGCCGTTCACTCCGTGTTTGCTCGCGACATACGCGGGGATGCCCAGGAAGCCAACGAGTCCAGCCACCGAAGCGGTATTGACGATCGCCCCACCACCTTGTTTCAGCATCTGCGGGATTTCATACTTCAGGCACAGCCAGACGCTCTTGAGGTCGACGTTGACCACACGGTCCCAGTTCTCTTCCGTGCAATCCGCGGTCGGCGCTATCTCCCCTTCGATGCCGGCATTGTTAAAAGCGCAGTCGAGCCGACCGTAGGTCTCAACCGTCTGCTTGATCAGCGCTTCAACCTCGGCGGCTTTCGTCACATCAGTCTTAATGAAGATTGCTTCGCCACCAGCGGCCTTGATCATCCGCACCGTCTCTTCCCCACCGGCAATAACGATATCAGCGACCACCACCTTCGCGCCTTCTCGCGTGAACGCCAGCGCCGTGGCGCGCCCGATGCCCGATCCCGCACCGGTGATCACCGCAACCTTGCCGTCTACACGTCCTGCCATTCGCTGCCTCCTGTGTGGCTCGAAAGGGCGCACGCCGTGCGCCCCTACATCGTTCAGCAACCGTTCGTGCTGAGCTTGTCGAAGTACGAACGCCTTCAGTCCAATACGATCTTCTGTTGAGCGAGAATGACCCCGCCATCGGGATCAAGAATTACCAACGCTACACTGCCGCCGTCGTTCACTCCCAAATGGAGCGGGGCCGGAGTGCCGGGGTAGCACGCCTTGGTTGCCCCATGACTCAGATCAGTAAAGACGTGCACATGTCCCAACGCCAGATAGTCGAGCCCCGACTGGGCAATCTCCTCGGGATAAATCAGCGAAGAGCGCTGCATCTCCTCTTCATCGACGAAATAGCCGTGGGCCAGGCCGATGTGCCAGTAATCACCGCGTCGCGGAGGCACACCGGCAAGCGGGCGATACTTGTGGTCGTGTTCGACCAGCCCCTTGCCCCATACCGTGGCATGCAGGTGAGGAAACTCCAGGGTTGAGCCCTCCTCCTCGGTCAAGGTGTGCACGTGTGGTCCGGCAGCAGTGAAGTCCACTTTCTTGTAGACCGAACGGTGGTCGTAGCAATCGTGGTTGCCGGGGATCAGGACCACGGGACAAGACACCCGCGCCAGTTCGCGATGCACGAATTGCACTCCGGACTCAGGCACGCGGTTCGAGTCGAACAGATCGCCAGCGATCAAGAAGAGATCGGCGCTTTCCTCAAGGACCCGATCGACGACTTTCTGAAACGCCCGCTGAATGCGCCAGCGATAGCTTTTCCCTTCCTCGCTCTTGCCAAAGGTATCGCTCTCCAAATGCACGTCAGAGGTATGAATGATCTTGATCCGTCGCCGTGACATAGAAGGTTCCTTGAACAAACTTTGGACTTTAGACTTTAGACTTTGGACTTTTGCGAGGCAGGATCACTGTGGCGCTACCCGGTGTGAGTTGAGCGCCTTGCGCGTTCTCCACCCAGATCTCGCACTCGACATAGCCTTTGCCGCCTTCGACCCACTTGCGTGTCACCACCCCTTTACAGATCAGCGGCTCGTTCACATAGGCGATGTCGCGGTTGGCGTAGGAGAGCTTTTTCAGAGTTCCTTCTTCTCCGACCCAACGAGTCAGAAGCTGCGACAGGAACGCGCCACGCAGGGGACCGTGCACGATCACGTCGCGGTAACCCTCGGTCAGAGTGTAGTCCTTGTCATAGTGAATGCGCTGCGGGTTCCAGGTGATCGCGCTGTAAAGAAACAATAAGGTATTCGACGGTGTCTTGTGAAGCGGCGGCAGGGCCATGCCGGTTTCCACATCTTCAAAATAAATTTGCCCTTCAGTCATAGTTCGCCCCTAACGCAAAATCGCCGCACCTTTCTCGATCAACACCACCTCACCTCTTTGGTTGGTGTAGGTGCTCTCGCGCACGACGAAGATCAGCGGCCCGCTGCGCCCATCCTTCTGGTAGATATCAGTGATCTTACAACGCCCGGTGATCGTATCGCCGGCACGGATGGGGGCAAAGAACTCGATTTCCGTACCTCCATCCATCAGCCGCGGCAGGGGTGTCGGTGGAATGGGGAATTTCCCCTCATATGGCAAGCCGTCAAGTCGCAATTCGCTTTCCGGTACCGGATTCGTCAGCGGCGCCATGTAGAACAACGGTGGAGCGATGATTCCGCCATACGGACTCTGTTGAGCGTGCTCTTCATCAAGATACAAGAGATTCAGATCGTCGGTGGCGACAGCAAACCGCTTGATGTCGAGCCGCGAGGCCTCAATGGTCCAGGGCGGAGTCTCTCGCCCGATCCAGGAGCGAATCTCGTCGGTAATGAGTGTTGCCTGTGCCACCGTTGTACTCCC
>JBGPOI010000355.1:0-5469 GCA_041487975.1 Binatia bacterium
CCCCTTCGCCCATACGTTGGTAGAGAAAATCAAAATCCGCCGACCAGATACGTGAGACGTCATCCGGGTTGCGCAGACCCACATGATATGCAGGCCAGTGCAGGCCGAAGTAGGGCCAATCATCTAGACTCCAGTCCACCGGCAGTTCGACGAGATCGACTTCCTTGCCGAAAATATACGGCCCATCGGTATGCACTTCGTCACCCAGGCGGCAGTAGTAGGGAGTGAAATCGTTGGCCATCATGCTCGAATCGTAAAGAAAGCCGAATTTCATGAGCAGGTTCAGCGAGTAGGGGCTGAGGTCCCAGGCCGGCGAGCGATAACCCAGCGGCGCTTTGCCAGTAACTCGGCGGATACAGGCGATGCCCCGTTCCAGAATCTTGCGCTCTTCTTCCAGTGGGACGGCTGCCGGGTTCTCATGGCAGTAGCCGTGATGGCCGATCTCGTGCCCGGCATCGGCAATGCGCTGCACCACCTGGGGAAAGGTGTCGATAGTATGGCCGGGGATGAACCACGACGCCAGTACCTGATGGCGTCTGAGCACCTCGAGCAACCGCTCGGTTCCCACTTTGCCGAACTCACCGCGAGAGATCGTGCTCGGCGACTGGGATTTGAACGGCCCAACCCAGATGGATATCGCATCAAAATCAAACGACAGGCAGACGGAAACGTTTTTTGCCATAGCTCACCTCATTTCTCCTCCGGTGGCGGCACGAGCGGTTCGATAAGCGTAATCAAGCGAGGGATGTCATTCTGGATTGTATCCCAGACCCTTTGTAGGTTAATCCGAGAGTATTCATGGATCAGGCGGTTGCGCATGCCAATTATCTCGGACCAAGGAATCTCAGGATGAGCATTTCTGGTTTCCTGAGAGACTTTCCGCGCTGCTTCACCGATGATTCCTAACTGCCGCATGGTGGCATCTTGCAAATTGAATCACCTTCCGAGCGGCGTTGAGAATGTCCAAGAGGTAGGCTTCGTCACACCACATACACAGGTTCTACTGACCGCAAAATGTGTTTGCGGCGAATGTAGTTCTCGCTTCGTTCCACAGCCTTACGCTCGACCAAATCTACTTCTCGCCCAAAGATCTCTTTTAACTCATCTTGCATGTGGACAAGATCGAACAAGCTGTAGCGAGTTCCTGGCGCAAAAGTTACTAAGACATCCACGTCACTATCAGGGCGGAAGTCGTCGCACAGGACGGAGCCGAAGAGGGCGAACTCGGTGATCTTCCACCGCTGGCAGAACTCGGCGATCTTGTTGCGATCAATAGGGATGCGGGCATTCATACGCTTGACCCCCATCACAGCTTGACGAACAAGTCTTTCACCCCTTCGCTGGTAAGCCGCGAGACGGTGGTGATCTTGTCGCTGAACTCCTTGAGCGTCCCCAACGAGCTGGAGCCCACGTCGATCAGGATCGAGAACAACGAGAAACCCATCTCCTCTTTGTCGGCGCGAAACCGCTCGGCCCAATCTTGCCGTACCTGGCATTCGCCGTCGGTGATAAAGATGATGTCTCCGCGCTTGAAACGCGACTGCCGCACACAGTCCCGGGCGGCGTCGAGCGGCTTCTCGAAGTCGGTGCCGCCGCCGGGGAAATATTCGGCTAGCTCCATCACCTTGTTCATCTCGACTTCGTAGCGCTCGCGCGGGTTAAGATCGAGAATCTGCAGCGGCGTGTCGGCCGAGGAAAAGCAAATTGAGCGGAACAGCCGACGCTGGCGCCGGGCGATCTCCAGCAGCGTAAGGGTCAGCGCCTTGGCCCAGACCTCTTTGTCCCCCATCATCGACGAGCTGCCGTCCAGGCACACCACGACCGGTCCTTTGCCTTTCTCTTCGATGCCGCGCAGGGAGTAGAGCAGCAACTCTCCCTCGATGAACCGACGGGTGAAGTCCTTGCGCAAGACCGGATGGTGCAGAGTGACCAGTTCATGCGGCAGCAGCCGGCTCACTTCGTTCCCCAGACCGACCTCGAACAGCTCCTCGTTGGTGCGCTCGAAGATTTTGCGTCGTAAGGCGAGCGCATGCTGTTTCATGCGGCCGACCATTTGCGCCAGTTTCTTTAGTTTGTCGTTGCCGGCGAGATGCTTGCCGAGTTCGATCTGACGACCTGGCGACGACTTGTAGCCGCTGCCGATAGCCAGACTCCAAGACTCCGCTTCCTGAGCGGCGTCCTCAAGGTCCTGCGCCACTTTGACGGCTTCCTTGCGGAAACGGTTCTCGGCCTCTTTCTGCACGCGCGAGAGATCGTCGTTGAGCTGCTTCGCTTGCTGCCGTAGCCGTGCTTCTTCGGCACGCGCCTCACTGGCGAGTTTGGCCGCGGTCTGTTCCAACAACTCTTTGACCTCTTTGGACAGGTCACCCTGCTTGGCCAGATCCTTGGCCAAGTCTTTGGCATTGTCGGCCTCGCCGATCTTCTCCTGGACGATCTCTTCCTGCTTTTGCACGTTCCAGAGGTCAAGCAGATCGCGGCGGGTCAAGGGTTTCTCGGACTTGAGCAATCTGAGCGCGCCCTCACCCAGTAAGACCGTGGCGAGCCCGGCCTTCCCCTCGTCGAGCACAGTGGCCTCGCGCAGGAGTTGGGCCAAGTCCCCTTGCTGTAAGGCGGTGAGCAGGGTGCGATTCAAGGCGGCGCTGGGCAGGACAGCGTCTTCTTTGAAGAAGAGCACGTTGTATTTGAACAGGGAGCAGAACAGGTCCTGCAGCAAGGCATCGAAACGGGGAACCAGGGCGCCACCGCTTTCCTCTAAGCTGCGTAGGGACGGCGAGTCGTCGCGCAGTTTGCGATACACTGCTCGGTCATAGGAGTCGCTCTCGATCCAGCAGGTGTTCTGCGGGATCGGTGGGGGCGGGGGTAGAATGAACTGCGACTTCTTCTTTGCCGGTAGGCGTCTGGGCATGGATATTTCACCTTCCGATAAGCTCAGATAGGCCGAGTTGTAGAGGGGGCTCAGTGAGGGCGTCCAGATGCAGACACCCACGTCCCCTGTCCAGTAACCGTTCCTGCCGAGCTTGTCGAAGCATCCGTGGAGTCTTTTCGGCTTACAAAGCAGCCGCAGCTTGGGCCGAGGCGATTACCCATTCACCTGTGCGACTCAGTGTGGTGCGATCCGGGCTGAGATGATCGGGTAGCGTGCGAGCCAACTGTACAGCCTTTTCAAAGGCAGCGTGACCGTCCAGTCCCAAAGACTTCAGCAGCGGGTTGTGTACTTTCTCCCGGTGAATGCTGCTGCTGTACAAACCCGTACGTTTGACCGCCCGCAGAAAAGCCCGTGAATTCGGGATGAAGCGCAGCGCCGGCATCTCGAATCCGGCAAAGACCTTGGTGAGCAAATCACAGGTCAGCGAGGGAAAATACTTGAGGGCGCTCTGGACGATTTGTAGGAAAAGGCCGTGGTGAGCGATTTCATCCAACCCGACGATGCGAAAGGCTTCCGAAGCACCGACTTCGTACCCACGCTGTTGCTCCTCCGGGGTCGGGGCGAGCGGCAGGCCATATTCCTCGCGGATGCGCGCCCGCACTCCTTGATAATTGAAAAAAGTCGCCCGTTCTTGCACCATCGCGTAGGCAGCACTTCCCAAGGGAGTATCAAGGCCGGGATGGTGTTTCGGACTCCAGCGCGTGTCGCGCACCTTGTCTAAATACGTGGTGAGCTGCGCTTCCGTACGAGCCTGTGAATGCTTGAGTACGAGTTCCCAGGAGACCCCGTGTCTTGCTTCCTCCGCCCCCCACTGCAACTGCATGTTCCGCCGGGTTCGGTCATGGCGAAACATCTCAATGCCTTCCAGTACGTAGTCCGCCACGTACTCTTCCACGCCCAAGAAACCCTCGATGAGATGGATCGTCTCTTCACTCAGCCGGTGACCCCGCTCGCGCATTTCTTCCAAGGGGAGGTCGTGCCACGGCGACCAGTTGCGCTGCTTCATCGTCCGGCCAAAATAGTCGATGTAGTGTCCCAACACCGCCTGGTCGAATGCCCGCTGCCGGGCTTCGCGTGTCCACGGACCTTTGACGATTTCAGGGAGGTGTAACAGAGGGGAGAGTTTGTTGACGGACATAGACTGCACTTCATCCTTCCAGTGGCGAGCCGGTTTCGTCAGGTTATAGTCCAGGCACACGACGACGCTAAAACTTCGTCAACAACTGCTGCTGGATCGCCTGGATTTCTTGTCTGATGGTTTCAACCTTGTCGAGCGAACGGCCCACGTCGCGAGCTTTTTCGCTGATCTCTTCGACCTTCGTCAGAATGTTGCGGATCTTGGTGTGAGCCTCAATCACGGCGCGGGCGCGCTGCTCTTTGTTCTCCCAGGCGCGCTCGGCATAGTCGCGTAGCTCACGGGTCTGGAACAGCAATTCTTGCACCTGGTCTTCGTAGCCGTGGATCAAGCCGTGAATGACATTGTGGACCTCGGTCCGTTCCCCGGGATCCTTCCACAAGACGTGTTCGAGAAAGAAGAGGTCGGACTCCGCCACTGTCGTGCGGCCGTGCAGGTAGGCCAGGGCTCGCAGGAGTGAAAGGCTCTGGCGGTAGCGGCGGTCCGAGGCGACGAGATTTTTCTTCTGTAACTCGCGGCGAATGTCAGCCAGGCCGCGCAGTGCGACGGTCGGCACGGGAAGAGCCTGAGCTTCGGTCTGCATCTGGCGCAGCTCGTCCAAGGTGATAGTGGTCCGCTCAGTCGGCTCCCTGGCCTGGAGCATTTTGAGGAAGCGGAAATCCTCTTCGATATAGCCCACGACAAAACGCAGGAGGAAGCGGTCGTAGAGAGCCAGGAGTTCATCGTCCTCGGGAAGTTCATTACTGGCGCCGAACAGCGTAAGGAGTGGGACCGGGCCGACCTGGCGGCCGTTGTGGAACAGCCGCTCGTTGATAATCGTGAGGATGGCATTCAGGATCGAAGAACTGGCTTTGAAGACCTCGTCGAGGAAGGCGATATGGGCTTCGGGCAGCTTGTTGGCAGTAACTCGACGGTAGTCATCGGCTTCCAGGGCTTTCAGACTGACCGCCCCGAACAATTCTTCTGGAGTAGTGAACTTGGTCAGCAGCCACTGGAAGTACGTCGCGCCGGAGATGCGGCGGCACAGCTCATCGGCCAGCATGGATTTGGCCGTCCCGGGCGGGCCGATGATCAACACATGCTGTGCGGCGAGAAGGGCCGCTAGGGCACCATCGATCAACTCGGTGCGTTCGAGGAACATCTGTTGCAGTTCCTCACGGATTTTGCGTAGTTTGTTTTGTGGACTCACTTCCTTGTGCCTTAGCAGATCGGGGAGTGGGGAACAATTGCGGGAATCGGAGAAACGGAGACGGGGAGAATCGGAGCAAGAGTCTTCAATTCCCCGGTTCTCCTCCTTTATGATGCTCTAGCCTTCCCGCAGTCTTGTGGTTTATAAAGGCAACCGAGACACGTTCTCATCAAGGAGGGAACCATGGCTGGAGCGCTGGACGGTATTAAGATTCTCGAA
>JBGPOI010000356.1:0-5411 GCA_041487975.1 Binatia bacterium
GTCGAGCCTTTGATATCGGCAAACAGGGCGGTGATGCTTTTGCGTTCGCCCTCCGGCGCGCCTCTGGCTGCCATCGCTTCCCGCTCGGCCAGAATACGTTCCGCGAGATGCCGAGGGGTGTAGCTTACCGGTCGAGCGGCCGGCGTCCGCAGTCCGGCGTCCGCAGTCGTTTTCCTTTTCGCCGTTTCCCCTTTTCGCCGTTTCCCCTTCTGTTTTGCTGTGAGTGTTGTGCCACAGTTGTCACAGAAGGCGGCGCCCGGCTCATTGCCCGTTCCGCACGACGGGCAACTCAGGTCCAGCTTCGCGCCACAAGCGCTACAAAACTTCGCCCCTGCGCGGTTCTCGTGTTGACACTGTGGACAGCGCATCTTCGTCTATCCTCCCCGTGCCGTGAACCCGTACTGCACGGAATGTTTATCGATAGAGAGGTTCCTTTCCCTCGTTTGGGTGTCACCTATTACGCAAAGGACGCTACTTCCACAGACCGCTGAACAGCAAGACATCTGCGATGCTGTTTGATCCGCTCAATTTCATGCAGGGTCTCAGCATCGAAGTAGCTTTCTCGGCAGTGAGGGCATTTCACCATCGGAATATTTTCTATGAGCAAAAGCTTCTTGCCCTTGCCGAAAGTTTCGGTAACCCTGCGAATGATGGCGCCCTCTTTTCCACAGATATCACAGACCATAGAAACTCCTCCGTCTCCTATGGGGCATAGACGGTGATGATGACAAGCCTTCCAGTTGGACTTAATTTCACCATAATTTCAACTGCACGATCGTCAAATGTTTCTCCCCTAACGCGATACTTCCACTTGCCCGTCTGCCGATCTTTCTGACGCTCCAGGATATCGCCACTGAAGATACCGCGCTCAATGTCATAGATGGTAAACCCATCCTCTCTCATCTCTTTCCTCGCGTGGTGCGTTACCACATACTCGCGCAGCCGAACCTTCTCCCGTATACGTCCCAAGATGCGCTCAAACACCGATTGCTCCTCACTACCCTACTTTCCCAATTCCTCCAGCAGCGCCTTCGCCTCTTGCAAGTCCTTCGTATCAAACCCTTCGGTGAACCAGCCGTAGATTTCTGTGAGCATCTGGCGAGCTTCGGCCTTCTTGCCCTGCTGGTGCCACAAGCGGGCGAGACTGGTGGCCGCACGCAGTTCCAAGGATTTTGCTTGCTGCTTGCGAGCAATGTCGAGGGCTCTCGAAAAACACTCTTCAGCCTCTGACTCTGGACTGCGGACCTCGGATGCCGGACTTTCTTGCACTTGAAACTTGGCACCTGAAACTTGAAACTTTTGCAGCGTGAGTTCTCCCTTCAGCCGATACAGCTCAGCGTCATAAAAGTGTTCCCCGTTTTTCT
Organism: Binatia bacterium; assembly: GCA_041487975.1. Lineage (GTDB taxonomy): Bacteria > Desulfobacterota > Binatia > Bin18 > Bin18 > JACQEL01. Next base: position 1,365 of record JBGPOI010000356.1, read on the forward strand.
CTGAGATTGCCAACGCGTTGGTCAGGGATTGTGAGGCATCCTGGCTTCTTCCCATGTTGCTCTGAGTCTCGACGAGAAGGGCAAGCAAATAGGGTGTGATATGCTCTCCCACGTTCGCTCTATACAGGGCGAGCCCTTGCTCGACCTGGGCAAGACCTTCTTCAGTGCTTCCCTGCCTAGCCAGCGCCCAGCCGTGCACGGCACTTAAAATGCCCAGATAGAACGATAACCCTTGTTCAGTGGCAATGGTAATGGCTGCGTCAGTGCGCTCTTGCAGGATTTGCTCAGGCCGCCGGCAGAACTGATGGAGCCACGCATCCCAGCAGCGGGCGAGAACAAGACTATGAGGGTGTGCTAATTCTGGCGCCAAACTGAGCGCCTCCTGGCTTTTCCTCAGCGCCTGATCCGGATACCCACAGCACCACAACACCAGAGCGAGGTCCGTCACGCAGAGCATCCCCACGTCTACTCCATAAGACATCCACACAGATTTATGTTGCTGCGGATCGTGGAAGCGCATGCCTTGTTCCAGATGGGTGCGGGCGGCAACGAGGTCTCCTATCCACCACAAGTGCGACCCTAACAGGGTATGGGCGGCGAGCAGCAGCACTGGATCTTGCTGCCGCTGGGCGATAGAGAGGAGTTGTTCTGTCGGTTCACGGGTCGCACCATGCTCCCCGCGTATACGGTCAAATAGGCTGAGCGCCCACAGCACTGGGCCTATTTGTGGGGTCTCGCCGACTTGTTGACACAATTCCCAGGCCCGCGTGTACGCTCTTTTCGTCTCTATCCCTGAGTAGCCCTTGACTGTCATCAAGATCGCACCCAAAGCGATTTGTAACATCAGTTCTTGGAGCGTATGGGCAGGGGAAGCCGGGAGAACCGCAAGCAACTCCAGGGCAGCGGTCAGGTGAGTAACTGCTTCTATATTAGCCGAGCGCTGCGCTGCCTGTTGTCCGGCAAGAGAGAGGTATTCAATTGCTTTCTCGCTGTTCCCACTCCGAGTGTAATGGTGCGCAAGTTCGCTGTAGTGCTCGTCAAGCTGCCCACGGTAGACATCTTCGATCGCTTGTCCAACGTATTCGTGTAACACTTTGCGCCGTTCGAGAAGGAGCGAGTTGTAGGCGACTTCCTGTGTAAGGGCGTGCTTGAAGATGTATTCAACTTCAGGAAACGCCGGCTGCTCGTAGAGAAACTCTTTGCTCTGGAGTGAGGAGAGCAAACGATATACTTCCTCTGCCGGTTGCGTGACGACCTGGCGAACCAGACCCAAGGGAAATTCCCGGCCGATGACGGCGAGGTGTTGCAGCAGCGCTTTTTCCTCCGCCGCTAACCGATCGATGCGGGCGGCCAGCACGCCTTGGACAGTGGTGGGAATGTGTAGGGGCACCCCCATGTGGGTGCCCTCCAGAGGGCGGCCACGCAGGGCCGCCCCTACAGTAGAATCGCGGACCAGCAGGCCCTGTTCAAATAGCTCTTGCACCACCTCTTCCATAAAAAATGGCGTCCCCTCGGTCTTCTCCAGAATCAGCTGCCTCAAGGCTGTGAGGCTGGTATCACTGCCGAGCAGGGCGGTGAGCAATTCCTCGGCTTCCTCCCGGCCCAGCGGCGTGAGACGCAGCTGCGTGTAGTAGGTCTTTGTCCCCCACTCGTGCCGATACTCGGGCCGATAATTGGTCAGCAAGAGGATGCGGGTGCTCGCCACGCTCTCGCTGAGCAGCTCGAGAAACCCCTGCGTCTCGCTGTCGATCCAGTGCAAGTCCTCGAAGATCAGGATCAGCGGTTGGTTGAGACTCTCGCGCAAGAAAAGCTTCTTGATGGACTCAAAGGTCCGCCGCCGCCGAATCTGTGGGTCCATCTGTTGGAGGCTCGACGGGTGGTTTTCGATGCCCAACAGGGCAAAGAGATACGGCAGGGTGTCTTCCAGACTGCGATCGAGGGCCAGCACTTTGCCCATCACCTTTTCCCGCCGCTTGCGCCCGTCGTCGTCCAGCGTGATGTCAAAGTAGGCCTTGAGTAACTCGATGAGGGGGAGATAGGGTGACGCTTTGCCGTGCGACACCGAATAGGCTTCGAGGACGAGACACCCGCTCTGGGAGGTGAGTTTGAATTCATGGAACAGGCGAGACTTCCCCAGCCCTGGCTCGCCCATCACACCGACGATCTGACCGTGGCCAGCTTTGGCCTGCTCCACCGCTCGTCGCAACTGCTCCATTTCCGTGTACCGCCCCACAAAGCGAGTGAGTCCACGACGGGCTGCCACCTGGAGCTTGGTGCGCAAGGGGCCTGCGCCTCTGACCTCGTACACGTCGAGCGGCCCTTGCAGTCCTTTGATGTCGGCGGCCCCGAGGCTTAAGGTCGAAATAGCCTTCGGTCAAGCGCCGGGTGTATTCGGTAATCAGAATCGATCCCGGCGTTGCCATCTGTTCCATGCGGGCGGCGAGGTTTGTCGAGTGCCCTACTGGCACGTAGTCCGTATGCAGATCATCTTTGCGAATGGAGCGGACCACGACTTCGCCCGTGTTGATCCCCACCCGCATATACAGCGGCACCCCCCGCTTGAGGCGCAGCTCGTCACTATACCGGCGTATGTCTTCTTGCATCCGCAAAGCGGCGTACAGGGCACGCTGGGGATGATCTTCATGGGCAATGGGCGCCCCGAACAAGGCAAAGATGCCATCTCCCAGGGCTTGGGCCACATAGCCGTCATAGCGATGGACGGCGTCCATCATCAGTTGCAATGCGGGGTCGATAATGGCCCGGGCCTCTTCGGGGTCGAGTCCTTCAATCAGGGCGGTTGACCCCTTGAGGTCGGCAAAGAGGGCGGTGATGGTCTTGCGCTCCCCGTCGGTCGCCCCACGCGCTTCCATTGCCGCTTGTTCGGCACGGATACGATCCGAGAGATGGGGAGGCGTGTAGCTGATCGGTCTAGCGTCTAGCGTCTGGGCGCCAGGGGCGGGGGGTTGGGAACTTGAAACTTGGAACGTGGAACCTGAAACTGAGGAGTGGAGGGGCGTGGTAAGAGAGCTGCCACACGCATTGCAAAACCGACTGCCAGACGGATTGACATGGCTACATTGGGGACAGCGTGCCTCTAATTTGATGCCACACCCATTGCAGAACTTTGCCTCTGCGGGATTCTCGTGCTGGCAATTGCTACACTGCATTAGTTCTCCTTAATCCTACGGCTCTGGCTGACACCAATCAATCATTTCAATCATGAGGAGTCCCTCCTAAGACGTAGTTACCTCCCTTCTATCTCCTTCCGCACGATCTTAGCTCCAGCGACCAGCGCACCCAGTTTGACCCGCGCTAGGCCGCGCGAGGAGGCCGAGAAGCCACAGTCACAGGTGAGGTAAAGTTTCTCTGGCTTGACGTGCTTCAACACGACACGAATACGCTCGGCTACGTCTTCGGCGGTCTCTTGATACATCGATTTCACATCGATCACGCCGGCAGCTAGCTCGCGGTCGCCGCCGTACTGGCTCCACAGGTCCAGTTCCGCCATCTCGCGGTTGGCGTACTCTAGAGCGAATTGTTCGGCTTTGGCGTCGAGGATACCAGGGAACAGTGGCTTATAGGTGCGCTTCATCGCCGGTCGGCCCTGGTTATTGCCAAAGCAGATGTGCAGCGCGATTTTTGCCTGTACTCCTTCGACGGTCTTGTTGAACAGCTTGACCGTTTCCGCCACCGGCAAGGAGGGCGTGCGGCCTGCGGCGGAAGGCTCGTCGATCTGGATGAACGTGGCGCCAGCCGCCACAAGCTGGCGCAACTCACGGTTCACCAACTCGGCCAGGTCATACAACAGCGGCAAATAGTCACCATTAGTGTAGCCACCTTTCGGCGTGATCGGCAACGCGATGGTGAGCGGTCCGGGGCAGCAGACCTTGAGCGGCTTGTCGGTTAAGGTCCGCACGTAAGTGTATTCCTGCACGATGCCCAAGCCATCCGGTGCGGTTACCCGCTCGACCGTCTCAAAACGTGGCGCGCTGTCGTAACTCACTACGCCGAGCTTACGCTGGGCCGGAATAAGCTTGAGGCCGGAGA
>JBGPOI010000357.1:0-5411 GCA_041487975.1 Binatia bacterium
GTGCTGGACCATAAGGGGGCGTATCTCTCCGTGCGGGGCCCGCTGAACATTGCCCGCCCCATCCAGGGCTGGCCAGTCATCGTTCAGGCCGGAGCGTCGGAGGCGGGACGCCAGCTCGCGGCCGAGACGGCGGAGGTCATATTCAGCGGCCACAACAACCTCGGCGACGCGCAGCGCTTCTACGCCGATGTGAAAGGCCGACTCCAGGCACTCGGACGGCACCGCGAACACCTGAAGATCTTGCCGGGCGCCTTCGTCGTGGTGGGTGATACCTTGGCCGAAGCGCGCACGAAGAAGGTGCGGCTGGATAGCCTGGTGCATCCGGATAGCGGCATCGCCACGCTGTCCGTCCAGCTCGGCCACGACGTGTCCGGCCTGGACCTGGATGGTCCACTGCCGGATATCCCGGAAAGCAATGCGAGCAAGAGCGGGCGGCAGAAACTGGTGGACCTGGCGAAGCGAGAGCACATGACCGTCCGGCAACTCGCCCAGTATGTGGGCGGCAGCTTCGGCACCCTGGAGCTGATCGGCACCCCTGCCCTGATTGCCGATCAGATGGAGGAGTGGCTCGTGACGGCAGGCTGCGACGGCTTTAATGTCATGTTCCCGTATCTGCCGGGCGGGCTCGACGACTTCGTCGATCACGTGGTGCCGGAACTGCAGCGGCGCGGGCTGTTTCGGCGCGAATACGAAGGGACGACGCTGCGCGAGAATCTCGGTCTGCCGCGCCCGAAGAACCGCTTCTTCTAAGTTCGCCAAAGGGAATACTTTTTGCAGGATTTCATGAGGAGCTATGCAGCTAGCGCGTTTCCTCATATCATCACCAGTCTGCAAGAAAGGGAGTTGCTTATGGCGATACGTGTCGCCCTGAATCACCAGACCCGCTACCGCTATGATCGGCCGGTGTCGCTCGCGCCGCATGTCGTCCGCCTGCGACCGGCGCCACACTGCCGCACTCCCATCCAAGCGTATTCCCTCAAAGTGCGTCCTGAGCAACACTTCATCAACTGGCAACAGGATCCCTTCGGCAATTACCTGGCGCGCCTGGTGTTCCTGGAAAAGACCCGGGATCTGTTTATCGAAGTGGATTTAGTCGCTGAGATGACGGTGCTCAATCCCTTCGATTTCTTTTTAGAGCAGTATGCCGAACACGTTCCCTTTCAGTACGACCCCCAGTTGGCGAAGGAACTCAGTCCATACCTGGAGATTAAGGAGGCCGGTCCCCGGCTCAGAGAGTGGCTGGCGAGTGTGGACTACTCGACGCAACCGACCGTGCCATTTCTGGTCGCTCTCAACCAGCGGCTACGGCAGGATATCAACTACATCATCCGCATGGAGCCGGGCATTCAAACGTGCGAAGAGACTCTCACTCTGCATCGGGGTTCATGCCGGGATTCGGGTTGGCTGCTGGTGCAGATCCTGCGGCATCTCGGGCTGGCGGCGCGCTTTGTCTCGGGCTACCTGATCCAGTTGACCGCAGATGTCAAAGCCCTCGACGGCCCTGCCGGACCAGTGGCGGATTTCACTGACCTCCACGCCTGGGCGGAAGTGTATGTGCCCGGCGCCGGCTGGGCCGGACTGGACCCGACTTCAGGACTGTTTGCCGGAGAAGGGCATATCCCTCTGGCTTGCACGCCTGACCCGGTAAGCGCGGCGCCGGTAACGGGGCTCACCGACACATGCGAAGTAGACTTCCAATTCCACATGTCAGTGACTCGCATTCACGAGGATCCGCGCGTCACCAAGCCCTATACGGAAGAGCAATGGCAGCAGATCGAGGCTGTGGGGCAGGTGATCGATGCTGAGTTGGAAGCCGGAGATGTACGTCTCACCATGGGCGGGGAACCGACCTTCGTCTCCATGGCTGACATGGACGGTGTGGAGTGGAATACCGCCGCCGTGGGACCCGACAAACGGAAACTGGCCGGTCTTCTGTTCCGGCGTCTCAAGGAACGCTTCGCCCCCGGTAGCGTGCCGCACTACGGGCAAGGGAAGTGGTATCCGGGGGAATCTTTGCCACGCTGGGCGCTGGCCTGCTACTGGCGTCGGGATGGAGTTCCGCTGTGGCGGGATCCGGCGGTGCTCGCTGATGAGACCAGTGAATACCGCTATGGGCTTGAGCATGCTGGACGTTTCGTGCGTGCCCTGACGCCGCGCTTGGGAGTAGACCCGGGTCTGGTGGTGCCGGGCTACGAAGATGTTGTGTATTATTTGTGGAGGGAAGGTACTCTGCCGACTAATGTGGACCCCATGAAGCACGACCTCAAAGACTCAGAAGAGCGCCGTCGGCTGGCAAAGCTTCTAGAAAAAGGCCTGGGTGAAGTCGTAGGCTACGCCTTGCCCCTCAAAAGGCAGGACCAGGAGAAGCAGGGTAGCTGGCGCAGCAGCCCATGGCTGTTTCGCCGTGGCCATATGTTCCTGACCACGGGCGACTCTCCGATGGGCTACCGCCTGCCGCTGGATTCATTGCCCTGGGTTGCCCCGGAGAAAAAGGATCTGGAAGCGGAACATTCCCTATTCTCTCAACTTCCTCCCTTGAAGGATAGCTATGGCGAGGTGGCGCAGCGCTACAATCAGCAGTTAGATGAGGCGGACAGTGGGCACGAGGCGATACAAGAGCAGGTCCTCGATTCACCTTCAGCCGCTGACTTGACCCACGACTCACCGGATATTGTGCACACAGCCCTATGCGTAGAGCCACGTGACGGCCGGTTATATGTATTTCTGCCACCCTTGCGATCCGTGGAGCATTACCTCGATCTGATCGCCGCCATCGAGGCCACTGCCGCCGAATCACACCTTCCACTGTTCATCGAGGGCTACCCTCCACCCGCAGATTGGCGCCTGCGGCATTTTTCCGTGACCCCGGACCCCGGCGTTATCGAGGTCAACATCCACCCCGCGCACAACTGGCGTGAAGTCGTCGAACACACCGATATTCTCTATGAGGAAGCCCGACTGGCCCGCCTGGGCACGGAGAAATTCATGCTGGATGGTCGCCACACTGGCACTGGCGGAGGAAACCACGTGACCCTTGGTGGTCCCACCCCGGCGGATAGTCCTTTCCTGCGCCGCCCGGAACTGCTGCAGAGTCTGCTCACCTATTGGCAGCATCATCCCAGTTTGTCTTACCTGTTTTCCGGCCTCTTCGTTGGTCCGACCAGCCAAGCACCGCGGGTAGATGAAGCGCGCCACGATAGTTTGTACGAACTGGAGATCGCCTTTCAACAAATGCCCAAGGGAGAAACACCCGCTCCCTGGCTGGTCGATCGCCTGCTGCGTAACCTGTTGATAGACGTGACCGGCAACACCCACCGCGCCGAATTTTGTATTGATAAATTGTACTCACCGGACAGCGCCAGCGGACGCCTGGGACTGCTCGAGATGCGCGCCTTCGAGATGCCACCCCATGTGCGGATGAGCGAGGTGCAGATGCTGCTGTTGCGTGCGCTGATCGCCCGTTTCTGGAAGACTCCGTATCGACACGAGCTGGCACGCTGGGGAACGGAACTGCATGACCGGTTCACCCTGCCGCACTACGTGTGGCAGGATTTCAGGGAGGTCATCTGCGAGTTGCAACAAACGGGCTATACTTTTCAGTTGGAATGGTTTACCCCGTTTTTTGAGTTTCGCTTCCCCCAGTACGGCACCATACAAGCGCACGATATCCAGCTTGAGTTGCGCATGGCAATTGAACCCTGGCATGTCTTAGGAGAAGAGACCGCCACAGGGGGAACTGCTCGTTATGTTGATTCCTCGGTGGAGCGCGTACAAGTCAAGGTTAGCGGGATGAGCGACACGCGGCATGTCATAGCCTGCAACGAGCGGCGTGTCCCACTCCATCCGACTGGCACGCGCGGTGAGTTCGTTGCGGGCGTACGCTATAAAGCCTGGAATCCGCCTTCTGCCTTGCATCCCCAGTTGTCCCCCCACTCCCCCTTGATCTTTGATATCGTAGATGTGTGGACGGGACGTTCTGTCGGAGGGTGTACCTATCATGTCGCTCATCCCGGCGGGCGGCACCATGAGACCTTCCCCGTCAATGCCAACGAGGCAGAAGCGCGACGCCTCGCGCGTTTCTGGTCCTATGGTCATACTCCCGGATACATGCAGCCTCCCGCGGAAGAACCTAATCGTGAGTTTCCTCATATCTTAGATCTGCGTCGCCACTATGAGTGCTGAGGCCATCCAGACAGACAACCGCGCCCGTTTCTCCGACAATTACCGCTTCCTTGCGGGCTCGTACGACGAGATGTGTGCCACTGCAGGCACGCTGCGTTCGCACTGGGAGTACCTGATCCGTTCCCTGGAGGCTCTTGGCGTTGAGGAACTGGAACGTCGAGAGCAGGAAGCGGAGCGTCTGCTGCGCGAAAACGGGGTGACGTACAACGTCTATGATGATCCGCAGGGAATGACACGCTTCTGGGAACTCGACCTCGTCCCGGTTTTGTTAACCAGCCAGGAGTGGCGCACGATCGAACAGGGGCTGATCCAGCGCGCCGAACTGCTGAACCTCATCCTCGCCGACCTCTATGGCCCGCGCACGTTGATTCGCAAGGGCCTGCTGCCCCCAGAGTTAATCTATGCCCACCCTGGTTTTCTCTTTCCCTGTCACGGCGTCCGTCCTGCCGGCGGTTGCTATCTCCCGCTCTATGCCGCCGATGTGGCGCGGGCACCCAACGGCGGCATCTGGGTTATTGGCGACCGTGCCCAGGCGCCTTCCGGATCTGGCTACGCGCTGGAAAATCGCATCGTCTTGTCGCGGATCTTGCCGAGCCTCTACCGCGACTCGCACGTTCATCGGGTAGCCCTCTTTTTTCGCGCCATGCGCGCCACGTTGACCGCGTTGGCCCCACAACGACGCGAGAATCCACGCATCGTACTGCTCAGCCCAGGACCAGGAAACGAAACTTTTTTTGAGCATGCTTATCTGGCCAATTATCTCGGGTGCACGCTGATACAGGGCGGTGATCTCACCGTGCGCGACAGCCGGGTGTGGCTTAAGACTGTCGAGGGGCTGCAACCAGTGGATGTCATCCTGCGCCGCGTTGACGATACTTTCTGTGATCCCTTAGAACTGCGGAAGGATTCTCTCTTGGGTACACCTGGTCTGTTGCAAGCGGCGCGTCTCGGCCACGTCGCGATCGCCAATCCGCTCGGCAGCGGGGTGCTGGAAAATACCGCTTTGATGGCGTTCCTGCCGGGGCTGGCCCGGCACCTGCTGGGTGAAGACTTGCGCCTTCCCTCGGTTGCCACCTGGTGGTGTGGTGGAGAACAAGAGCGGGAGTACGTGCTTGCCAACCTGCACCGCCTGGTGATCAAGCCTATCTTCCCCCATCCGAGCACCGCGACGGTGTTCGGCGCCAGCTTAAGCGCCCAAGCGCGTCAGGCGTTGGCCGATCGCATCCGCA
>JBGPOI010000358.1:0-5371 GCA_041487975.1 Binatia bacterium
GAGAACGGACTGCCAAACTGTTTGTAATAGTTTTCTAACTCGGCTCGTTTGCCGGTCTCATCTTCAGCGGTCTCCAACGCGCTCCTGTGGCCGGCACTCACCCCCCCCTCGACCGGCAGAGCGCCGAATTCGCCTGAGGGCCATACCAGGGTAAGAATCTGGCCGCTCTGATGGCCGCACATCGCCACCGCCCCCATGCCGTAGGCCTTGCGCAAGACGACGGAGACCTTGGGCACGGAAACGTAGGCCATCGCGTAAGCGATGCGCAGTCCGCGTCGTAGCGTGCCGTCGCGCTCTGAAGCCTTCCCGGTCATGAAACCCGGGATATCTGACAGGAAGATTAGGGGAATATGGAAAGCGTCACACAACTGGATGAAATGAGTCATCTTGTCCGCGGACGCGCCGTCAATGATCCCAGCCATATGCAGCGGTTGATTGGCGATCACGCCAACGACCCCGCCGTCCATTCGCGCTAGACAGGTGATCACCGATTTGCCGTAGTGGGGCTTGATTTCAAAGACCGTGTCGTGATCGACCAAATACCGAATGACCCGCTGCATGTCGTACGGCCGCTTACGGTTGCGCGGCACGATCGACAGTAACTCCTCGTCGCGTCGCTCCGGGTCGTCGCCGGTGTCACCACGAGGCGGTAGTTCATAGACGTTGGTTGGAAAGTAGCTGAGATAGCGGTGAATGATACGCAGGCAGTCTTCGTCATCCTCGGCCTCATTATCGCCGACGCCGCTCAGGTAGCAGTGCACTGACGAGCCGCCTAATTCTTCTTTCGTCACCTTCTCACCGATCGCGGCTTCGACGACCGGCGGTCCGCCGGCAGCCAACATGCTGGTCCCTTTAACCATAACGACAAAGTCAGCCAGCGGCGCCATCAACGCCGGGTCGCCGGCGCACGGTCCCAGCACCGCCACAACCTGCGGCACCACCCCGGAGAGCTGCGACATCAAGGTGAAGTGGCGCCCGCCGACCCAGCCACCACGTACCCACTCATTGGCTCGCGCGCCCGAGCCGTCGAGCAGCCAGATAGTGGGGACCTTGGTCTGGTGAGCCAACTCCAGCACACGCTCACGTTTGAGAATACCAGTCAGGCCGACTGATCCACCCATGACAGTGAAGTCCTCAACGCCAACCAGCACCTCGCGCCCAGCGATGCGTCCGTAACCGATAATGACGCCATCGGCGGCGGTGTACAGGCCTTGCATCTCCGGCCGTTGGCTCTGGTGGGTGGCCAGCACCCCCAGTTCAGTAAACGAGCCTTGATCGAGCAAATCGGCGATACGTTCACGCGCGGAGAGTTTTCCTTGAGCATGTTGCCGAGCGACTTTCTCAGCCCCGCCCATTTCCAGGGCCTTGAGCCGGCGGTCGCAAATTTCGTCGATTTCGGGTTGCCAAGTCATAAAGTCATGTCCCCCGTATTTTCTTTGATTGGTCAAGCACTTTTGCCACGTCTAGAAACGGTGTTCAAGTCGCTGGTTGCGTCTGGGTTGCGGATGGTTGCATTTTCGAGTCCGTCCCGCTTGTCTACTGCTTGGCGGTTGCCTCCGGGCACCAGATGTCCATATGTATAGCCGCATGAAATAAGGGGAACTCGCAGATTTCACTCCTCTTATCCGCCGATTTAGGCTCACACCATGAGTTGTTTCAGTTGCTCCAGCCGTTGCTGGTAATGTTCTGCCCGACGGGCATTGCCAACTAAGATTTCGTAGTCGATCAAACGGCGGAGGCAGATTTCGCTGTCTGGCATGATCTCTAGAACATTACGAGCGACCTGGGCTGCCTCTTCATAGCGATGGAGTAGCCAGAGGACCCAGGCTTTTTTTTCTAGTACAGCGCCATCCTGGGGGTAGTTGAATTCAAGCTCTTCGAGTAAATCGAGCGCGCGCTCTAGCTGGGCGCAGGCGCCAAGCACAATAGCAGACTTGAAAACGACCGCTTTTGGTGCTGGTTGGATTTTGAGCGCTTGTTCTACATACTCCTCAGCGTCCTCGTAGCGGTGTAACCGCAGATATAAATTCGCAATCTGGGTTTCTGCGGACCTACGTATTTCTCCTGAAGCACCTTCCAGAGCTAGAATCCGCTTGAACGCACTAATTGCGTCATCTGTGTACCCGAGCCGATCGCTGAGCGTCGCATACAGCTCGAGTGCAGAGATGAGGCCCGTGCTATGGAGCGTGGCTGCTGCTGCAGCCTCACGTGCTTCTTCTAGCTTGCCTTGAGTCAATGGCGCCGCCGCGCGGTCGAGGTATCCGGTTCCTGGAGGCAGAGGCTGAGGAGGAGGAAGCTTCGGCAAGCGTTCTTGCATGAGCATCGCCTGTAAGCGTCTTTGGATCTCGTCAGCGCTCGCCAGCCGGTGTGTTGGATCATCCACCAGCAGCTCCATGATCAACTCATCGAGTTCAGGAGGAATTGCGGCTGCCGGATCCTGTCCTCGCGCCCCCATCTGGTACTTGAGTCGTCCGATCTGCCACACTAGACGAGTTATCGTTCCTCCGCGCTGCCCTTCTCAATTCGTGGCGTGTCTGGACGAAAGACGTGCAGCGGAATACTGCCGTACCTGGCGTGCTGCTCCCGCTGCACGCCAGGTACGTGGAGTTGCCGGGATGCGAAGCCCAGCGCGGACAACTCTCTGTGGTCGGTGATCGTCCGGTAGCCGCGCAACTCGATTACCAAGTCAGAGATACCCGATTCTTCACGCAGCATCTTGAGATGAGGTACGCTCAAGCTGGATTTATCATGAGACATTTGCTCGCTCACCTGCCCAGCACCTCGGCCACGGTTTCCTTGACGATGCGGTCGAGGTCAGCGCTAGCCCGGAACTGTTCAAGCCAACGGTTGAGTTCAGACTTTTTGAAGAGCCAGCATTTGCCGAGTTTGTAGCCCGGGGCGGGTTCGGGCCGGAGACTTGATATTGCATCCACCGGACCGACTTTCCAAGGTAGCGGGCCGCTTCGGTCAGCGAAAAGTGGCAATCAACTGCGGGCATATCATTGCGCATGCACGCAGTTTCGCATATTGCGGCAATTGTTTACCACGTGAAAAAGGAATAGTTTTTTTAGGGTGAAATCAAGGAGTCGATTTTCAGGCCGATAAAGAAGATAAGTCTGTGGAAAGTCTAGAGAAAATCAAAGAGGCACTGAAACCTCTCCGACAGATCGACGGCGTAGAAAGTTGCTATGTGGAGGCAGAGGAGGGGGACATCATACACGTCTACACCGTCACCCGGACGGCTGATTATGCGCTCCAGAAGCGTATCTTTCAGCAATACGCTGAAATCGAGCGGCGCTTTCCTGAAGTGAGTTTTGAGTTTCTGACCACCTCTCGACCTCCCTCACCTGCTTTCTATTACCCACAAGTCTCACCCCCTTGTTGCTAAGAGCCAGCCTTGGGTTAAATCGGTCAGTCGTTTCCACCCTCGCCACAGAGGGATCGTTCCTGGCTGCCCGTCAGTCTTTCGTGCCAGGAAACCGCCGAGTCTCGCGATCCAGATGACGGCCTCACGCAGAGAGGGCGTTTTTGGAGGGAGCGAGGTTGTTCTCTTTATGTTGCAGTAGAGCACCTTCCATTCAGTGTCAGTCAGCAGGGTGGTGCAGGGGGCCTCGGGGTGAGTTCTGGCGATGAGCGTGAGCAGGAATAAACGCCAGGCGATGATGCTCATGACCGTGACATACCGGATGAGGCGCTGGGCATCGCCCAGGCGGCAGTGCTCAATGTGGAAGCCGGATTTGAGCACCTTGTGATACATTTCGATTCTCCACCTCAGACAGTACCACTGCACTTTTTCATAGGCTTGGGCGAAGTTTTCTATTGTGAGATTGGTGAGCAACATCCATTCGAGTGGTGGCCCATCAGGGGGAGGGGCTTTCTCACGAACGTAAATCGCATACATGTCGAGGTCTGGCAGTTTTGCGCTGAGGCGCTTGGGCGGATTCAGCCTAAAGGCGACAAACCGCAGCTCTACGGTAGCGCCGCGCGGCGCTCGCGGGGTGGCATGTTTGGTGCCGTGTCGGGCGGGAATTTCTACAGCGAAACTCCCCGCGCAGGGTTGGTGCTCTAGATGCTTCCAGAGCTTCACAATATCCTTCTCGGCATACATAGAGCGTTTATTGATCGGTCTATCGTAGTTGGCTCTGACCAAAACCGGCGCAGCGAGTTCGGCGCTCAATTGGAAGAGTTCATAGATATCGGCTTCCCGGTCACAGACCGTCACAAGCTGAGTATTCCCGCGCACTGGCCTTGAGGTTTTCAGCGATTCGAGCCAGCGATAGCTCTCTTTTTCTGCAATGGGGAGGACATTTCTCTGCTTGGTGCGGTCTTCGGTAACCGACTCGCGGGCGAAGATCTTTTGATCCAACAACCCCAGCGGCAATCCTTCAGTCGTGACGGCCAGGCAGCTCTGCATGAGGAGGCCTTGGGAGTGGATCTTCTTGACTCGCTTTCCCTTTTTTAAGGATAACTTCCCCAGCCCCGTGGTTTGCCGATGGCTCGTGTAGACGAGATAACTGGTGTCTTGAAGGGCGAGTACGGTCCGGTGCTGCCCCGCTCGCTCGGCCGTTTTCGCCCGGTGCACCGCCAGTATGTTCTGCACCTCCACGTTTTCGTTGTGGAAGAAGCGATAGGCCGCCTTGGTCTCCGCCCAATCGACACAGGCTTGATTGATCGAACTCTCGGGCATCTCGGAGAGTCGCCCACAGAGCTTGATGAGTCTCGCCGTCCGTCGCGGATCTCCCAAGTCGACGCTCCCCAATTCTTCCCTCGCCCAATCGCCCTTGCCGCTCGTTTGCATCCTTCGCTCCCTTAAGTCTTGGTGTAAGAGTTCTCTATAGAGGTCGGTCGTACCTCATATAGGCGCAACTCTACAGGGGCGAAAGGATGCATGACTCAAGACGCAAACCCCAAGCTTTCCTCAAACGGGTGGCTGACTGCGCCTATAGGAACTTGTGGGTAATAGAAAGCCCTCACCTGTGGCTGAAGTGGTTTTCTAGATGACCGTTCAGGAGCATCTCCAACAAGCTCACCATAATGAGAATCTTGCCTACGTGTTGGGAAGTCAGCCTTTAGAGGCTTACGATTGGGCCATCATCGTTCTGTTCCACTGTATTCTGCACTTTGTGGATGCCTACCTCCTTCAGTACCACAACATCACGCCGGGAGGGCACACTGCGACGTGGAAAAAGGGGCAGAGGATTCCTGGGCGTAACGATTATGTCAAGCTGCATCTCCCCCAGACCTACGATGCGTACAAAATCCTTTATGACGCCAGCAGGCTGGCGCGATATGAAGGGGTGTACTTGACTCCGGGCAGTGTAGGAGACTAACAGAACTTGAAAAACAACGAGTTTACCACCGCTAGTACAGC
>JBGPOI010000359.1:0-5362 GCA_041487975.1 Binatia bacterium
ACTGAGGATCAGAGCTGGAGGCCGAGGAAGAGAACTGAGATCGATATCGAGCAGGGAGGCAATACGGCCGTAGAGGATCGCACCGACAAGGTCGTATGCGTTGCTACCGGCGCTGCGAGCAGCGACAAGAGTGGCGATGTTTTGATCAAACGCCGGAGCCAATTTCCGCAAAGACTCGACAGACAGCGGAATCGGCTGGGCAAAGGGAAGAGATTCCAGATGTTTTGCCTCGTGCTTGAGCGAGATAGTTGTGGCGTCTGGAAAAAACACCACACGGACTTGAATTGCTCTCCGCTCTTCCTGTTGCAGGCTGGCCAAAAACACGATTTCCAGAAGAGCTTTGAGATGCGAAGCGGCCGGCACCGCTTGTGCCATTGCTAGTTGATTACGGTAGAACCCCACCGAACGCCAAGCAGTGCGAATCTCCTCAATTATGCCCAATTCCAACATTTGTCCTCCTCCAGGTTTTCTCTTGACCTTTTATCCTGAACGAGATTTCTTCTCACCATCTGCTCCCAATCCGTATATGGGTTGTGAAAATAAACATACGTATCCCCGTGATCCGCTGGCAATGCCCTTTTGTCATCTCTCTTGCATTCTTCGCCGTTTTCGACGAGAAGACAGAGTGAGAACGTCTCGGGAGATATACACGTGGAATACACTATTCTCGGGCGAAGTGGGTTAAAGGTCAGTAGCGTTGGCCTCGGCTGCGGTGGTCCCAGCCGCCTGGGCCAAGCGACGGGCAAAAGCGAGCAGGAATCGCTTGCTGTGGCATGGCAGGCCCTGGATTTAGGCATCACCCTGTTCGATACCGCTGAGGTCTATGGCACCGAAGCCCTTGTAGGGAGAGCACTGGAGGCGGTTCCGCGCGATCAGGTGGTCATCTCAACCAAGAAGCTTCCGCCATCGCCAGCTCACCCCGACCCGGTCAGAGAACTCAAGCAGGGCTTGGAACACAGCCTGCGACGGCTCAAAACCGACTACGTCGATATCTATCATCTCCATGGCGTGCGGCCGGAGCAATACAACTACGCCTACAACGTCCTCGCCCCGATCCTGTTGCGCATGCGCGAGGAGGGCAAGCTCCGAGTCGTGGGCATCACCGAGGCTTTTATCCCTGATCCCGGGCATCTGATGTTGCAGCAAGCCCTGGAAGTGGATTGTTGGGATGTCATGATGGTGGGGTTTAATCTGCTGAACCCGTCGGCCCGTAGTCGGGTGTTCAAGAAAACGCTGGAGAAAAACATCGGGGTGTTGGGCATGTTTGCCGTACGCCGAGCGCTCAGCCAACCGGCGCAGCTCAAAACCTTGATCGCCGATCTGGCGCAAAGGGGACAGATAGATCCCGAAGCTTGTGACGCTGATGATCCTCTCGGTTTCCTCACCCAAGAGGGAAAGGCCGCCACTATCCCCGAGGCTGCCTATCGCTACTGCCGACATGAACCTGGTATCCACGTCGTCTTAACTGGGACCGGCAACGCCAATCACCTCAAAGCCAACGTTACCTCCCTGCTCAAGCCTCCTTTGCCCCAAACAGATTTACAACGACTTGAAGCAATATTCGGCAGGGTGGATTCGGTTTCCGGAAATTAGCGCCTCCCCGGAGTAGGGGCACGGCGTGCGTGCCCTTCTCTCCTTCGTGTCTCAGCGTTTGAGGTGCTTGTCCAGCAAGGCTATCGCCCGGTGATAGCCTTCGGCATACGCCGGCAGCGGTGGGAGTTGGAAGAAAGCATGCGGCGCGCCTTCGACGACGTGCAGGTCATGTTCGATGCCCGCCGCCTTCAGCGCCTTGGCTAGTTCCAGCGATTCCGGCAAGAGCGGATCTTTGGTTCCCGCGCCGAGGTAACATGGCGGAAATTTCTTACAAGCATAGAACGGGCTGACCCGATAATCCCCCCGTAAGGCTTCGTACTGATCCTCCGGGAGATAGAACTGGGTGTTCGGTCCGGTTCCGCCCAGGGTACTCAGCGCTTTATGGTAATCAAAAACTCCGTAGAGTAATGCGGCAGCACTGATCTTCGGTCCGCTTTTCTGGCTACACTCGGCCAGGACCGCGGCAGCCAGGTTGCCGCCAGCCGAGTCGCCTCCCACGGCCAATCGCTTCGGGTCACCGCTATAGCGTACAGCATTCTCCACCGCCCACTGCGTGGCAAACACGCAGTCGTCGAACGCAGCGGGAAAACGGTGCTTGGGCGCACGACGGTAGTCGAGGTTGATGGTGAGATAGCCCGCCGCGGCAAATTCCCGCCCCACGCGCAGGTGCGTCTTAGGACTGCCCATCGTCCAGCCGCCGCCGTGAAAATACACTAACACCGGGTGTGGTCCCGCCCCCTGCGGCACTGCAATATCGGCGGTCAGCCGCCAGCCCGCTACCTCGCGCAGCAGCACCCCGTCATGCACGGCGCCCACTGGCGGCGGATTGCCATTCATCAGACTGTCGTAGCGCTGGAGCATATCGGCCGGGTTGACGCCCTTGGGCACCCGTAAAGTCTCCATGAACTCGAGCAAATCAGCCGGAATCTGACTCATTCTCAACCCTCCCTTGTGGTGAAATTGTCCCGCGGATTCTACCCGGCGTGCGCACGCGACGCCAGCGGTCTTGGTCTTTGCAATCCTAAATCGATGTGGTACACCATGACCGAACATTCATTTAGGGGGAGACGTGATGAAATTCTGGATGTTTCATTTGATGCCGTGGCCCTATTTGCCGAACGACTTCGATGAAAAGTACGATACCGCCTGGGTCACCTGCCCCAACGCGCTCTTCGATCCCGAGCGCGGGCCGGAGGTCTACCATCGCTACATCAACCAACTGGCGTACGCCGATGAACTGGGCTTTGATGGCGTAGTCATCAACGAGCATCACCAGAATGCCTACGGCATCATGCCCGCCCCGAACCTCATCGCCGCGGCCCTCTCGCAACGCATCCAGAAGGCCCGGGTGATGGTCCTGGGCAATGGGCTTCCTCTGTACGAAGTGCCGCTGAAGATTGCCGAAGAGTTCGCCATGTTGGACAACATGTTCCGCGGCAAGTTTGACGCGGGCTTCGTCGTCGGCGGCGGGCCGGAGTATTACTCGTACAACATCAATCCGACCTTCGCCCGTGATCGCTTCCGCGAGGCCACTGACTTGATCATCAAAGCCTGGACCGATCCCGGTCCGTTCTCCTGGGATGGCAAGCACTTCCAGTTCCAGTACGTCAATCCTTGGCCGCGTCCGGTGCAGAAGCCACACCCGCCAATATGGATTCCCGGCGTGGGCAGCATCGAGACCATGGAACTCGTTGCCGAGCACGGCTTTATCTACGCCGCGCTGACCTACGCCCATGTCGATTCGTTCCGGCAGAACGCCGCCTTTTTCCAGCAGACCGTCGCCCGAGTGGGCAGGACTTACAACCCGGAGATGCTCGGTTGGCTGGTGCCGATGTACGTGGCCGAGACCGATCAGAAAGCGCGTGAGGAGGCCGAGGAGCACATCTGGTACTTCATCGACAAACTTATCAAAGGCTTCGCCGGGAAGGGTCGCACCTGGATGCCGCCGGGCTATACCTCGCTGAAGTCTTTGCAGCGTCTTCAGGAAATCAACGCCTTGGGTGGCGACAAGGCGCCGGCGAACTGGCAGTTAGGTCATGCTCGCAGCTGGGCCGATGTCGAGGCCGGCGGTTCGGTTTTGATCGGCAGCCCACAAACCGTGCGCGACCAGTTGCTCAAATACGTGCTGGAGTTCAAGGTCGGCCATATCCTCGCTTTGCCACAGTTCGGCAGCTTACCCGACCACCTTACACGCAAAAATATGGCACTGCTCACCAGCGAAGTGTTCCCCTATGTGCGGAAGTACGCTGAGGCGGAGTTCGGTGCGCTGCCCGGGGTGCAGTCCCAGCAAACGGAAGCGCACGCGTAACGTCAGCTCGCGTCTAGGTTCCCTCTCCCCTCGCGGGAGAGGGACAGGGTGAGGGAGCGCACGGCCACGCTATGGCTTGTACACGCTCTCGCTCTCCTACTCGTGCATTCACAAACAGGATCCCCTATGGCCTTACAGACCGACACTCTCACGATTCGTGGCAAGAAAATCCAACTCCTACGTGGTGGCAGCGGCGCGCCACTCCTCTACTTGCATGGGCTGGTTGCTGATATCCACAGTCTGCCCGCCAACGCCGGGTTCACGGCTTTTCACGACGCCTTGACCGCGTCCTTCTCCTTGTGTGCGCCGGCCTTGCCAGGATACGCCGACAGCGAGGGATTCGAGGACCTGGAAACCATCGAGGACGCCGTGTTCTTTTGTCTCGATGTTCTGGACACGCTGAAACTCGACAAGGTGAATCTGGTTGGTGCTTCTCTCGGGGGATGGATTGCCACCGAGTTCGCCACCCGTCACTCCGAGCGCTTACACAAACTGGTGCTGATCGACCCCTTGGGCATCTCGACTCCACAGGCGCGCATCGGCAATTTTTTCTACACCGTCACACCGAAAGCCGAGGGCGGACAGCACGAGGCGCGCGAGTTGCTCTTTCGTGATCCTAACTCCGAGTTAGCCATGGGGGCGGTGTCCGACCAGATGCCCCCTGAGGCGTACATGCTTTTCTACAAAGCTCAGATGGTGGGCGCCCGATTGGGTTGGAAGCCACCCTACCTGTATAACCCGCGATTGAAGGATCGTTTATTCCGCGTACAGGTGCCGACCCTAATCGTGTGGGCAGGGGAGGACAAACTGGCCCCGCCGGCACTCGCCGAAGTGTTTAAGGGCGGCATCGCTGGCGCCGAAGTCGTGCGCGTGCCCGGTGCAGCCCACGCCGTGCTGCTGGAACAACCTCAGCGCGCGGCCGAGATCGTCACCCAATTCCTCAATCGCTAAGCAACAAGTCAAGCGAGAAAAGTCGGTACAAGGTTCAGCGTTACCCCGGCAACGTTGGGCGTGGGAGATGCTGTTGAAGAGGGTGAATGCTCCGTCGAATTGCATCCTGCATGAAATTTCCCTGTCCCTGCGGCGAGCGGTGGGAAAAGGTTCACTATGACGTTTGACGAACTGCTTGAGCAAATCGTTGTCCTCCTACAGCGTGACGGCAGGGTGACGTACCGCGCTCTGAAGCGGCGCTTTGACCTCGATGATGACTACCTTACTGATCTGTGCGGCGAGATTATCAAGGCAAAACGGTTAGCCGTGGATGAAAATGGAGAGGTGCTGGTGTGGGCAGGGAAAGGCAATGAGGCCAAACAGGAACCGGAGAATCGGCGAATCGGGGAATCGGCGAAAAAGAACGCTGCCTTTTCTGACCCTAGACCCGTTGCCTACACGCCTCCCCACCTTGCCGAGCGCATTCGCGCCGAACAAGTCGCGATGGAAACCCGCGGCGCGAGTGACGGC
>JBGPOI010000360.1:0-5359 GCA_041487975.1 Binatia bacterium
CCGTGCTGGCCGGCAGCTTCTGGCTCTCGCTGCTGTCGTGCGGATTCGTCCTCTACGGCTGTTGGTGCGGTTTGCGCCGCTCGGCTTAGTCGTTCGGAGATGTGCGCCACGAGTTTGAGTTGTTCATGCGGCGGGAGTTGGGCTGCCTGTTGTTCTACTTGCTCTAAGGTGACTTGCTCAGACATGAGGAGAAACCTCCAGCAGACGTCACTCTGGCATCCGGGCAGGGAGAGGGCAAGATCTCCTTCGCCTTTATTCCACCCGGGCTATGTTAGTGAACATGAACACGCAGGCGACCACGACTATCATCGTGCCGCTCGCAGCCGCACAAGTTGCCAGTGGACCGATTTGTTCCACTAAGACACCAGAGAGTGGTGCGCCGATCAGACCTGCCGCGCCCATGAAGCCAAACATATAGACCGACAGCACGCGCGCTCGATGGGACGGAGGCGCCTGTTCCTGGAACACCGTGCGGCCGGCATTCGCGAAGATGGCTGAGGCTACTCCCTGACCACCGACCGCGGCCAGCGTGCCCCACAGCGGCAGCCCCAGCGACACTACCCCCAGGCACCCGGCTCCGGCAACGAGCGCGAGGAGTTGCGCTGCTCCCTTCCGGCGCAACCTGCCCCGCCACAGCAGTGCCAGCGACCCGAGGATCGTGCCGACTGGAAACGCCATGTTCAGCAGGGCGAGCTGTGCTACATCGCCCCTGTAGTAATCCCGCACCAAGATGGGAAAGACCACCAGGAAGGGGCCGATAAAGAGAACCCCCACGGCGGTCACGAGCCAGAATATGGGTGGGAGAATCGGCGAACGCATGACCTCACGGACACCTTCTATGACGTCCGTCGGGCGGAGCTGCCTCCGAGAGCTGTAGCCGTGTGGTAGAGCAGGAGACAGTTTGCACAGCGGTGACACCCCGCTCAGAATCGTCAGTGTATGCAGGCAGAGAGCCGGTGTCGTGCCGACCCAGCGTGCCGTCCCGGCGATGAGCGAGCCGAGCGCTTGAGTGCCCCACTGGGTCAGGGTGAGACCTGTCACCGCACGCATGAGATTCGCACCCGCCACCTCCGAGAGCAGCGCATCCCGTGCGGGCATGACAAAGGCCTGCACGCTGCCCATGCTCAGCGCATAGACAAGCAAAACAGACAGAGAGAGTTCTCCACTCGCAACAGCGGTGACCAAGCTGGCAGAGAGCAGGGTGGCAACGAGGTGAAGGACGATCAGCAGGGTACGCCGGTCGTGTCGATCTGCCACTGCTCCGCCAAGGAGGATGAGCAAAAGCGAGGGGAGCATCATCGCGCTTTGGGCGATCCCCACCCATTTTGCCTCGGCATGCAACTCGCCAACTACGAGCCAGGAGAAGAGCACACTCTGCATGCCCACGGCAGTAAACCAGGAGCTGACACCAGCGATGAACCAGCCGTAAGAAGCAGCTCCACGACCGCGCTCCTGCGGTGGGGCGTGCTCAGGTCCGACCCGAAGCTGGCGTGGATTAAGCGAGGGAGGCATATTGCACCAGTGTCAACTTATCCCAAGTCGCATTCATAGGGTAACTTTCAACACTGTCATTCTGAGCCGAAGGCGAAGAATCTCAGCTTAAGCCGAGACCCTTCGCTGCGCTCAGGGTGACAATGGTGCCGATAAAGTGTCTTTTTGATCGCAATTTGGTATCAGCAGCACTGTTTGTCATTTTTACCGACGCCAGGATGCTCATGCCGCCGGCATCCGGTATGCCGCCAAGGACGCGCGGATCTCTGAGGCTGTGGCCGGTTCGCTGCCAGCCTTTTGTATCGCGTTGACCGCCGCTTCCACCAATGCCACATTCGTGCGCTGGGAATGAAACGGCGCATCTTCAAGACCGACACGGACATGGCCACCCAGTGCAACGATCTTGGGAATCAACGGCAGCACATCCACTGCCAACCCAGCCACCATCCAGGGTGCGCCAGGCGCGACTGTTTCGACCAGTCTGACATACGCCTCCAGCGCCCACTCCTCCGGCGGAAAACTAAAAGTGAAAGCCGAAGAAAACATAAAGCGATAGATCGGCACCGGCGCCGTCGGTTGTTTGCGGTGCAAGGTCGCCCCCTGGCGGACAAAACCTGGCTCATAACACGCATAGGCCGGATGGAAGTGATGCTGCGCCGCCAGCTTGATGCCTAGCTCCAGGGCGCCGTTGGGGTTGATATACACACCGCCCTCACTGCCGAACAAAGGTGGAGCGGAGGCATCCGCCAGATAGAAATTCACTGATCCGGGATCCAGTACGCCCCATTCCAGTAATCCCCGTTTGGACAGCTCGACCGTGGTAGCGTAGCGTGCCCCCCAGTCTGCCGGCATGGGGATATCCACCGCTGTTGGGTACACAATGGCATCCACCTGAGAGCGAATGCCGTCCATAAAAGCGGCACAATTCTCCACACTGCCGTTTTGTTTGCCCGTGTCCGGGTCCAGGGTGTGAGTGTGGACCACCGCCGCGCCAGCTTTGACACACGCCACGCCCTCTTTGATGATTTCCTGGGCGGTGATGGGAATGTTCGGTTGCAGCCGCCGGGTCCAGGCGCCGTTAATCGCCACTTCAATCCAGGTTTTTTTTGCCATGGTTTCCTCCTCAGCGTTCCTGTTGTTTCCTTGCGTTAGACCATAGCTGAACCGGTCAAGCAAGACAAAGCGGCGCGGCGGCTCCCTATGCGTGTTCTCAACTCAGGAAAGTGTTCGCTTGACAGCGAGAAGGACTCAGGACTAAGAGGAGGGAGCAGTAGTCTCTCAGCGTTCCGTAGCAGGCTTAGTAAAAAGGAAAATCTGAGAGAGGAGGGTCTGCCATGACTGAGTTGCCAGGGAAAGAACTGGCCCAGGAACTCATACAGAAGAGCCGTGAGGAAAGCCGTAGCACTCCTATGGAGGCGGTCATCACAGCGGCCAGAGAGGGGAAGTTTCATGGAGAGGAAGGCTTTCGACTGATCGGGCGGCTGTGGACCCTGGAGCGGCTGTTCTACTACATCTATGGTGGTTGGGGACAAGGACTGGAAATCGGCGATTTTTCACCATCAGTGAAGTATCTCTTCTCCCGGCAAATCATGGATGAGTCCACTCACGAGATGCTCTATCTCGATATGCTGCTGCGCAAGCGCTGGGTGCGGACGCAGAAAGAGGCGTTTCAGCACCCGTATGGACAGTTCGCGATAGATTCCGCCTTGGCATACCATGCCTTCTCGCTGCGCAACCTGGCGACCTATCCGCACTCGGTCAGAATCGCGGCCTTGAATCTCGGAGCCAAGATTCTGGAACTGGGTTGGATGGAAGGGCTGGCTGAGGTGCTCACTGATGAAGATCTACGGAGTGTTTTCACTAGCCAGTTCGTGGAGAACCGTAGCCATATCAACATGGGCAGACGGATCGTCGAGGAGTGCGTGAGTAAACCGTTTGAAGCCGAGCTGTGCCGCTGGGCGTGCAAGGTGGCCAGGCGGGACTATTGCATGTTCTTGCAAGAGCTGAGCGATGTGGTTTTAGGCCGGGAGCCAGTAGTCGAGGCGCGAACGATCCCTTTACGGGTGAACGATTAAGGAGGGAGAGATGCCAACCCTCAAAATTGATCATGAGCGATGCACCGAGTGCCGGATGTGCTACCTCGCCTGTCGCGAACTCAATCTCAACGCCGTGTATGTGGCGCTGGAGCCCTTGCACCGTCTGGAGATTGACCCGCACAAATGTACCTATCCGGTGTGTACAGTCTGTCTGGCGTACTGTCCGGCCGAGGGGTCTATTGTCGAGGCTGAAAGCGGACGCTGGCTGGTGCCGCCGCCGCCGGATGTGCATCGGTGGTGGCTGAAGCCTGTCTCCGTTTGACCGCTGACCTCTTTACTTCAGGCAGTCTGCAACAACTGGCGAGAGGAGAAAGCCATGCATTCAATTTTAGAACAGTTTCTGGAGAAATGGGTGTGGCCCACGGCGCCAGGCGCACGGGGTGCGCCCTTCCGTTTGCGCCTCACGGAGGAGAAGTGCCTGAAAGGCTGGGAGATCGCCCTGCAAAGTTCACTCACTGAGATTGAGAAAGGACTGGCCAGCGACAATGACGACTGGCAGCGGCGGGTGGCGCTGGGCGGCTATGCCGGCGAAGGGGTGCAGATGTCCATCAAGCAGATGTCGGCCCAGCTCCTCTCGGTCGATCTCAACGAGCAGGAGAGATATATCGACCTTCAGCGCATGCGGGCGCGGCAGGTGTGGGACGAGTGTAAACACAGCAAACTGCACGTCGAGGTGCTCATGGCTAAAGGCTGGATCAAGAATGAGCGAGAACTCACGCAGAATCCTGTGGCCCATACTCAGCCGCTGCCGGCCTATTTTGGCCTCTCCATGATGTTTCCGCACATTCACCCCCTGGCCCGGGCAGCCCAGCACTACTTTGTCGAGGCCATTGCCTGCCTGGGGATCGCGGCTTACCTCCACCTGGTGGACGATCCCATGGTGCGACACGAGCACCTGAGCCAGCGGGATGAAGAACTAATGCACTTCATGGAAGGGAAGTACAAGATTGACACCTACTGTACCACGCCGGAGAACCAGA
Organism: Binatia bacterium; assembly: GCA_041487975.1. Taxonomy (GTDB): domain Bacteria; phylum Desulfobacterota; class Binatia; order Bin18; family Bin18; genus JACQEL01. The sequence continues at coordinate 4,568 of JBGPOI010000360.1, forward strand.
AGCCGGTGGAAGATACACTGGACTTTCTGCTCCACCGACTGCGAGTGAGCCTATAAGTGTGTGTATCGGCCTTTAATGCCAGGTTGCATTCTATACAGTAATTCTCGATCCTGGCAAAAACGTGTAGGGGCTTGATTTATCAAGCCCTTTTGCGGGTCCGATGAATCGGACCCCTACATTAGTGGAATGCAAAAAGGAGGGGAGAACCATGGGTGAGATTCTTGGCCTGGGAACAACCCACTATCCGCCGCTGGCGTTACAGGAAGAATACATGCTGGCCCCCTTGCGCATGACGCTATCGGCGCCGAAGGTCGCCGCGCACTATAAGGACCGGGCCAATTGGCCGGCGGGGATGATTGCTGAACTCGGTGATGATGACGGACTCACTGCTGCGCAGCGCTACCGTACACACATGGCAGAGGACTTCCGCCAGATGCGCAAGCTGCTGGATGATTTCCATCCGGACTTCATCGTTATCTTTGGCGATGACCAGTACGAAAACTTCAAAGAAGACATCATCCCGCCGTTTTGCGTCTATGGACTAGACGATGAGTTCGAGCTGCAACCCTGGGCCAGCGGCTTTTTCAACAAATTTCCCAACGGGTGGGGAGAGCCGGAGGACTGGATTTTTAAGATTAAGGGGCACCGAGAAGGCGCGAAGTATCTGGCCGGTGGTCTCATTCAACGCGGGATCGACATGCCGTACGCATACAAGACGCTCCATCACCCTGGCTTGGCGACGGCCTTCACTAATACGCTGCTGTACCTGGACTGGGACCGCAAAGGTTTTCC
>JBGPOI010000361.1:0-5335 GCA_041487975.1 Binatia bacterium
ACTCCGGCATCATCACCGGCGCGGTAATGGAGATGTTCACCCGGTCGATGTAATTCACCAGCGACAGGAGGAAGAGCAGAAGCAGGATAGTAAAACGAGGCGGCCAGCGCATTGTCGCAGTCCTTTCAGGGTGGAAGGGAGGGAATTGGGGAATCGGAGAATCGCAGAATCGGAACGATGGTGGTCTTGTCTCCCATTCTCCCTGTCTCCGTTTCTGCGATTCTTTCCTGGCTTGAAGCTGAAGGCTGACTGCTGAGAGCTGAGAGCTTCAGATTACTTCTTCCTCCTTCAGCTTGGCCACGTCCTCCCAGGAATACCCCAACGTCTCGAGCAGGATCTGTTCGGTGTGTTCGCCGAACTCCGGAGCTGGAGCCTTGGGATTCGCTGGGGTCTTACTGAGAATGACAGGGTGGCCGACGACCTTGATCGACCCCCAGGCCGGATGGTCGTAGTCGACGATGTAGTCATTGGCCAGCATCTGCTGGTCTTCAGGGAGATCATTGATGCTGTTGACAATCGTGTAGATAAAATCTCCGCCAACCTTCAGACTGCGCATCCATTCCTCTCGCGGCTTTGAGGCAAAGATTTTATCGAGGATGCTTATGAGTTCCTCGCAGTTTTTGCCTCTGAGCTTCGTGGCCGCGAACCGTGGATCTTTTTCTAGCTCTGGGATGCCAACCGCTTTGCAAAAGTCCGACCAATACCGGTCCGCTTGTGGCATGGCGAAGCAGATCCATTTTCCATCCTGGCACTTGTAGTGATTCCACAACGGGTTGACAGCTTGGGTGCGGTAGAACCGTTTGAATTCCTTCCCCAGAGTCAGTCGACAAGCCAGGTTGAGCCCTTGCAAGGCCATCATACTGCCCAGGTGTGAGGTGTTCACTTCTTGGCTGATTCCCAGGCGTTCCCGCGCCAGCAGGGCGACGACGATGCCATGCGCCAAGATGATTGCACCCATCTGATCGGCGATACCACCGGTGATGTTCTGCGGGTCCATGTCGGGCTCGCCCACGGCGTTCATGATGCCGGAACGGGCGAGGCCCATGTAGTCGAACGAAGGTTCACCGGAGTCCGGTCCCTTGGGACCATATCCCGTTGCACTGGCGTAGATGAGCTTGGGGTTGTAACCACAGAGCGTCTGGTAATCCAGTCCCAGCTTGGCGGCGACGCCTTTGCGGAAGTTCTGCACGAAGACGTCCGACTTCTCGACCAGGCGATAGACGATCTCACGCGCCTGGGGTTTCTTGAGATCCAAGGTGAGGCTTTTCTTGTGACGATTGTTCGCCTCGAAGTAGTAGTTGCGTTTGTCCCCGCCGGTCTGACTGCCGGCGATGTTCATGACCCCACGACCAGGGTCTCCTCCGATCCGCTCCTCTAGTTTGATCACTTCTGCGCCAAGATCGCCCAACATCATGGTCGCGACCGGTCCCTGCTGAAAAATGGTCCAGTCGAGAATACGAATCCCTTCGAGTGGCAGTGCCATGGCGGTTCCCTCCTTTGCCAATGTGTAGTGCCTGCCGAACTCTAACACAGGCGAGGGAGGAAACAAAAGTGTTGAGGAAAAAAGAAAAGGGTGGGTGTGAAAGCGGGGGTAGCGTCTCGGCTCGCCCGACCGTTAACGATCGGGCTGAGTCAACGAAGCCCTAACGGGCTAAAGACACAAAAGCTCAGAGAGCGAGGGAGGGCGCTTTAAGCGTCCTTAGTAGCATAAGCGTGGTGGTAAACCACCGCGCGGGGCTGAATGCGGACGACGACTTATTTCTGCGCAGTCCGCTCCCGCTGCCAGGTCCAGAAGCGGTCCGCGCTCTTTTTTATCTGCTCGCCTAACTGGACCAGCAACTCGCCGTTGCCGTAGAGGATGAAGGCCGCTGCGGCGGCCACGCCAAAAAGAAAGCCGAAGAGAAACATAAGCGAACCCTCCTATGAAGCCATTGCTTTGATTGCTGCCACGATTTGAGGAATCGCAGTTCCAGCTTTCTCTTGAATGATGAGATCAGCAAGCCGGTCAGTCAAGTCGGTGCGCTCGGGGTTAATCTCGATCACCTGAGCGCCGCCCTCCTTGGCCACCCGTGGGATGTCGGCCGCGGGGTAGACCACCGCCGAGGTGCCGATCACCAGGATCAGGTCGCAGCTCTGTGCCTCCTCTTGGGAGCGGTACAGCGCATGCGACGGAATCGGTTCGCCAAAGAATACCCCGGCTGGCTTGAATACGCCGCCACAGCCACAGTAGGGCGGCAGTGTCTCCAGCGAAATCTCTTCCAGCGGTAACACCTTGCGACAACTCATGCACACAACCTGGCGCATATTGCCATGGAATTCGATGACATCGCGGCTGCCGGCCGCCTGGTGCAGGTTGTCCACGTTTTGCGTGATGATGCAGTGCAACAAGCCGAGCTGTTCGAGGTGTGCCAGGCCGAAGTGTCCGGGGTTGGGGAGGGCGGTCTTGAGTTCGGTAAAGTCCTTCATCATCCGCCAGACCTTGCCCGGGTCACGATGGAACGCCTCGATAGTGGCGTATTCTTCGGGATCGTAACGATCCCAGAGGCCACCTGGATCACGAAAGGTGGGGATACCACTCTCAGCCGAAATGCCCGCGCCGGTCAGCGCGACCGTCTTACGCGCGGTCCGGATGGTTTGGGCTGCCCGTTCAATCAAGTCTTGCATCTGCGTTCCTCCGTTGTGTCATGCAGGAAACTGCGCACCGCACCAAGAAAAGCTGCGGAATCATCGAGAAAGACGTGGTGACCGGCGTCGGCAATGTTCAGCCCGCGAGGCTTTGTGGGCCGGAAGTAGCCGCAGACCACCCCGATCCTCTCCCTCTCAGGGCGAAGGAGAATTCCCTTTCCTCTCCGAGAAGAAGGCTAGGGTGAGGTGTAAGGGCATTTCTACCCCTACCTCAGGTGCTTGCCGAAAAACGCGACCATCTTCTCCCACGAATCTTTGGCTGCTTCGGCGTGGTACGATGCCCGATCAGTACACATGTACCCGTGGTCGGCTCCAGGATACACCTTGACCTCCGCTTGTTTGCCCAGTTCCTTGAGCCGGGTCTCGACTTTGCGGACCTCATCCAGGGGAATGAACGCATCCTTCTCGCCATAATTGACGATCAGGGGGCAGCGGATCTTGTCCGCCAGGTCGAGTGGCGCGAGCGTCTGCCCGCTGAACCGGCCCTTGCCGCCGATCGAGCCGCCATAAAACGGCACCGCCGCGGCGATGTCCGCCGCGTGTACACAAGCAGTGAGAAATGCCAGCCGCCCACCCATGCAGAAGCCGGTGACGCCGATGGCATTGCCCTTTACATTGCTCTGCTGCTTGAGATACTGAAGCGCGCGGCCCATGTCGGCCATGGCCCGGTCGTCGGGCAAGGTGTTGGCGAGAGCGAAGACCTTCTCCATCTGTCCATACGCGACGACTCGTTCTTTCTCCGTGTAATAGAGGTCGGGCGCCAGGGCGACGTACCCGGCCTCGGCGAAGCGGCGGGTAATATCCTTGATATTCTCATTGAGACCAAAGGCTTCGAAAATCACCACCACCGCTGGAAACGGCCCCTTGCCCTCGGGTTGGGCCAGGTAGGCGGGCAGTTGTGGGGCGTTACCGATGTTGACTATGCTGCTCTGAGCCATAAGAATTCCCTCCTTCACAATAGCAGATACTTTCCTTTATCATGTTCACGATCTCTCCGCACATCTCTGGCATCTCGGAATGTCGTAACTATAATAAAACCTATGATGAACAAACAGACTAAGTTCAGTATCTGGTACGTTTTTATCGCCGTCTGGGGCGTGTTGCTGCTACATCGCGTATGGGTAGAGACCGCCCAGGTCGAGCAAATCCCTTACAGTCAGTTTGAGTCCTATCTCACCGAAGGCCGCATTGCCGAGGTTTATATCAGCCAGAACTACATTCAGGGAAAATTGAAAGATCCCCAGGAAGGCCACCCTGAGCAGTTCCTGACCGTGCGGGTCGAACCGGATCTGGCGGAAAAACTCGCTGCCAATCACGTGCAATTTTCCGGTGAGGTCGAGAATACCCTCGTGCATGACGTGCTATCTTGGGTGCTGCCAGTGCTGCTCTTCTTCGGCATTTGGTTTATCCTGATGCGCCGCTTTGCCCAGCGCGACGGCCTGGGCGGCGGCTTCATGGCCATCGGCAAGAGCAAAGCTAAGATTTACATGGAGAAAGAAGTCAAGGTCTCTTTTGCCGACGTCGCTGGAGTGGACGAGGCCAAGACCGAACTGCAAGAGATCATCGAGTTTCTCAAAACTCCGGAGAAGTTTAGTCGTCTGGGCGGCAAGATTCCCAAGGGCATTTTGCTGATCGGTCCGCCCGGGACCGGCAAGACCCTGCTGGCCAGGGCAGTAGCGGGTGAGGCTGGGGTGCCCTTCTTTTTCATCAGTGGCTCGGAGTTTGTCGAGATGTTCGTGGGAGTGGGCGCGGCGCGGGTACGGGACCTTTTCGTCCAAGCCAAAGAGAAGGCGCCCTGCATTATCTTTATTGATGAGTTGGACGCGTTAGGAAAGGTGCGGGGCATGGGTCCGATGGGGCATGAGGAACGCGAGCAGACCCTCAACCAACTCCTCGTCGAACTCGACGGGTTCGATACGCGGTCAGGGGTCATCTTGATGGCGGCCACCAATCGGCCTGAGATTCTCGACCCAGCCTTGCTGCGACCCGGACGCTTTGACCGTCAGGTGCTAGTGGACCGGCCCGACAAGTTGGGCCGCTTGGCGATCTTGCAGGTGCACGCGCGCGAGGTGCCCTTGGCCAACGCGGCAGACCTGGAAGTGATGGCGGCCATGACCCCAGGATTTGCTGGGGCGGACCTGGCCAACCTCATCAATGAAGCCGCCTTATTAGCCGTGCGCCGTGGTAAGGAACAGGTGGGACTCGCGGAAATGCAAGAGGCGGTCGAGCGCGTGATTGCCGGCTTAGAGAAGAAGAACCGCGTGCTGAACAAACAGGAGAAGGAACGGGTGGCGCATCATGAGGTGGGTCATGCCCTCGTGGCGTTGGCGCTGCCGGGGACGGACCCGGTGCAGAAGATCTCGATCATTCCACGCGGGGTCGCCGCGTTGGGTTATACTTTGCAGTTCCCGACCGAGGATCGCTTTTTGATGACCAAGTCGGAGTTGGAAAACAAGGTCGCCATGCTTCTGGGCGGGCGGGTCGCTGAAGAATTGATCTTCCAGGAAGTCTCGACCGGCGCGCGCGATGACCTGTTGAAGGCGACGGATATCGCTAAGAACATGGTCAAAACCTACGGCATGAGCGACAAACTCGGACAGATCAGTTTCGACCGCGATCACCAGTCCTTCTTTTTACAAACCGGCCAACC